>JBFFMG010000430.1:0-1624 GCA_041554215.1 Labilibaculum sp. | reverse complement strand
TGGACTAAACAATGATAATTTTTGATCACCAATAGGTTCCTCCGCCTTGTTTAAGTCGTAGATATCGTTATCTGAAATCAATCCCAAAAACTCATCCCCTTTTACTATTGGTAAATGAGAAACTCTGAAAATCTCCATCCAATTAAGAGCCTGAATCCCTGTATCGGTCTCCCTCAATACCGGAACAACATCAGAAATTAAATCTTTTGCTATCATACATACCTGTTTTCTAGGAATTACTTTTAATTTTGCCTTAGGAAGATCTTAATTACTAAAGGTAAATTTGTAATTGTTTTCCTTCATCATTCTACCAATAAAGTTATACAAAATGACTAGACTTAGTGTAAATATAAACAAAATTGCAACATTAAGAAATGCCCGTGGAGGTAATACTCCTAATGTTTGCAAGGTCGCTTTAGATTGTGAAAGATTTGGAGCGGAGGGCATTACCGTTCACCCTCGTCCTGATGAAAGACATATTCGCTATCAGGATGTTAGGGATTTAGAATCTTTAGTTACGACAGAATTTAATATTGAAGGATATCCAACCAGAGATTTCATCGATTTGGTATTAACTGCAAAGCCTGCTCAAGTGACCCTTGTTCCAGATCCACCAGAGGCATTGACCTCTAATGCTGGCTGGGATACCGTTAAAAACCGTGATGTTTTAATCGAAATAATCAAGGAATTTAAAGCTGCTGGCATTAGAACCTCTATTTTTGTTGATACAAATATTGCCAATATTGAAGGTGCTGTTGCAACAGGAACTGATCGTATTGAATTATACACAGAACCATATGCAACAGATTACCCTAAGAATAAGGAAGAAGCCATTCGCCCTTTTATAATTGCTGCAAAAAAAGCTCATGAATTAGGAATGGGAATTAATGCGGGGCATGATTTAAGCCTAGAAAATTTAAAATATTTCGCAGATAACATTCCAAATTTGACTGAAGTGTCTATTGGGCATGCGCTAATTTCCGATTCTCTTTATTTTGGATTGGAAAATACCATTCAGATGTATTTGAGATGTTTGAAATAACCGAAACGAATTACAACATAGTAAAGGATGCTCACAAAGCATCCTTTTCCAATTTATACTCTTTGTAAAAATCTCAATTTTGCCAGGCATTGTATCGATTTGCTTCTTATCTTTATTTCTGAAATTAAACTCAGCTAAATGAAACTTAATTACAAAAAAATTGGTGAAGGAAAGCCTTTAATTATTGTCCATGGACTTTATGGAGCATCGGATAATTGGCTAAGTATTGCCAAAGAGCTTTCAAATAACTTCAAAGTATACATCATCGATCAAAGAAATCATGGAAACTCTCCTCATGCCGACTCACATACCTATCAGGATTTAAAAGAAGATCTTCTGGAATTTATGGATGATCACAAAATTGAAAAAGCAATTCTACTTGGACATTCGATGGGTGGGAAAACAGTAATGTTTTTTGCTGCTGATTACCCGGAAAGAGTCAGCAGTTTACTTGTTGTTGATATTGCCCCTAAAAACTACAGCAAAATTTCTGATTACGGCCCACAAACAATCGATCATTCGGGCATAGTGAACGCCATGCTTAATTTGGATTTATCGCTTTTCAAAAACAGAACCGAGATT
>JBFFMG010000429.1:0-1838 GCA_041554215.1 Labilibaculum sp. | reverse complement strand
CCGCCGCCGCCATTCACCAAATAATCAACCGACAGAATATGATATATTTTTTCAGAATCAACTGATTTTCCATTAACAAGAATATCAACCGCTTTTTTATCCTTAATACCCATTTTCACCCCACTTATTCCTTCTCCGCCAAATTCAGCAACCTGATTAAGGAGTATCTTTAGATCATGTCCTTTCATTCCAACAATCACTAATTTGTTTTTAAAAGGCAGCATCTCGAACATTCGTTCTGTGATAATATCACCTTTTGGCATTCCTGTACGAATTCCACCTTGATTCATTATTGCGATATCAACAGAGTGAGATAAATTATTCTCCACACAAAATTCGCAACCTATCGAAAACATTGCATCAGCAATATAATTGGACAATTTACTCTCGGGCTTTCCTACAATCATTGTTTCATCACTAATGGAAAGAAGCGTATTCATTTCCTCATCTAACTGAGATTTATAGCTTTCAATTGCATTTGCAAAAACAGTATCCATCTTCGAAGAAGAATCCATATGCGAATCAATACTGTAATAAGATTGGCTAGTCGATTTATTCGTATTTTGAGTTATTGAACAAGCCGACATGGCCATAAGTAAAAGCAACAATTTTAAATAGTTACACAGGTTTGATTTCATAAAATTTCAATTACTACAGAATAAAATACATTATTGTCTTTTTTTAAGGGGGAGGTAAAATTATAAAAAACCCCTGATTTATATATTATTTAAAGCTTAATTATTTAAAAATCAATTGTTAATTGCTGTGGTTCCGACAAATCAATCTTATTAGAAACAGTCAATCCGAGTAAACGAATACTTTCTTTTAGTTCAATCTGATTCAGTAATTCATTGGCTATATTCAAGATTTGATCCAACTGATTCAATTCCTGCAAAATGGTTTTGCTTCTTGTCACTTGTTCGAAACTACTATATTTCACTTTTAAACTCAGGGTACGACCTCTAAAATCACTCTTTTTTAGTCTTCGCAACAAATCTTTGGCAGTTGGAATCATATCTTTTCTGATTGAATCGCGATCTGATAAATCCTTAGAAAACGTATGCTCAGTGCTCACCGATTTTCGAATTCGATTGGGATCAACCGGACGATTGTCAATTCCTCTTGAAATTTGGTAGTAATAAACTCCAGCTTTCCCAAATACACGAGTTAGTTCAGCAAGGCTTCTCTCTTTTAAATCTTTCCCTCTAAATATTCCCAATTGGTGCATTTTATCAGCTGTAACCTTTCCCACGCCAAAAAATTTATCTATTGCTAAATGATCAATAAAATCCATTACATCTTTAGGAGGAATAACGAATAAACCATCCGGTTTTTGATAATCGGAAGCTATTTTTGCCAGAAATTTATTTACTGATATTCCTGCTGATGCGGTTAATCCTGTTACTTCTTTAATTCTAAGTTTAATTTCTTTGGCAATAAGACTCGCAGAAGGTAAATTTTTCTTGTTGTGAGTAACATCTAAAAAAGCTTCATCGATAGACAGCGGCTCAACTAAATCAGTAAATTCATAAAAAACACTCATTATCTGATTGGAGATTTCCTTGTAGCGATCATGCCTTCCATTTACAAAAATTAAATGAGGACATCTCCTTTTGGCAATGGATGAAGCCATGGCAGAACGCACGCCAAATTTCCTTGCCTCATAACTTGCAGCCGCTACCACACCTCTATCTCCAGAGCTACCAACCGCAATGGGTTTGTTCTGAAGTTCAGGATTGTCTTTTTGTTCTACCGAAGCAAAAAAAGCATCCATATCGATGTGAATTATTTTGCGATTTTCCTCAATCATTCCCGAAGTAAATATCTAGAAACTATTT
>JBFFMG010000428.1:0-1861 GCA_041554215.1 Labilibaculum sp. | reverse complement strand
GTGGTTAAATTCTTTTATCGGTTGACGTCGGAAACAACAATTACATTTCCTTTTATTTCAATAGAAATTCGGCCAGTCTGCTCCAACCTGCTGACAATTTCTGCAAAATCCTGATTCCGATCGGCCCGCATTTTAAACGTATAGTCTTTCACAGCCGGATTTTGATAAAAAACTTTAAAATCGTACCAACGTTCCAACTTTACCAGTATATCTTCCAGGCGCTCTTTTTCAAAATAGAAATACCCGTCTCTCCAAGCTGTATATTTTCTCACATCAACTTGTGAAACATGAATTTGATCTCCTCCAATTTTCAAGTTGGCATTGTCGCCTGGTATCAATCGCAGCTTATCTGATATTTGTTCTGAATTTAACTCAATACTACCCTCAACCAATGTAATATTTAGTTCTTCGTTAGGGTAGGCACTCACATTGAACTCGGTACCCAAAACACGAGTATTTACATTGCTTGTTTTTACAAAAAAAGGTTTATTGGGGTTTTTCTCAACATCAAAGTATGCTTCCCCAAGCAACTCTACTTCTCTTGTTTCGCCGGTAAACTTCACAGGATAACGAAGTTCCGATTCGGAATTTAACCAAACCTTTGTTCCATCGGATAAAACCAATTGATATTCTCCCAAACGCGGTACTTTCAAAGTATTGTACATACCTGCCAAGCTTTCATCATTCTCTCCTGCGATACCGGAATACTGAACTACATGGTTTGAATCGGTATGAATTTGCACCCCTTCCTTTTCGGAGATGATTCTATTCATGCCCTCCTCTAAACGATACTCATTCCCACCAGATGTAATTAATAAAGCTTTGCTGTATCCTTTTTCGATTTGCGCAAGCTGATTTCCATCCTGATCCATTTGGTTGATAATTCTATCAAATTGCAAAATGAATGTACAGGATAATAAAACAGCAACACTTGCAGCAACCATCCAGCCTCTTTTTCTTCTTTGCTGCTCTTTCAATTTATAAGTTAGCTTTTGCCATTCCAAGCCAATATTTGGAGCATCAATCTGCTCTAACTTCTGTCCAGATTCTTTGTATCGCCGCAACTCTTCGTACAAATCGAGCATTTGCTGGTTGCTCTCATATTTTTGAAAGAAGTCAGACCCATATTTTTGAGGATTTTTCAGCACTTGAAAAACCTCCTCCAATTGATCATGATCATATGATTTTTTCATCTTTCTTGTAAATTATCGATTTTGAGATATTTTAAATATTCTCTCTTACAGAACTAACACAAGGAAAAAATAAAAAGGGTGAATTCTTTTTTACTTTTTCTTCGAAACCTGAAGAAAAAACAATAATAAATCGCGGTCCAGATCCTGACGCAATCTTTTTAAGGAATTGGTTACATGGGTTTTTACGGTATTCACAGAGATATTTAATTCTTCTGCAGTTTCCTTATAACTTAAATTTTCGATAAAGCATTTTTTAAATACACTTCGGCCTTGTGGCGGCAATTCCTCAATGGCTTTCCTGATTTCAGCCAGCACAGAATCATAATCCTGATATTCGTCTTCACCATATCCGGAACTGTGTAAAGTTCTGCTAATGTATTTTTTCTCCACTTCTTGTCGTTTCAGGTAATTTAAAGATCTATTCCTGACCATGCTATATAGGAATGATTTTAAAGAATAGGAAATATCCAATTGACTGCGTTTGTTCCAAACTTCCTCAAAACAATCGTTCACAATATCTTTCGCAACTTCGGAGTCGTTTAAAAAACTTTGGGCATGATAATACAAACTGTTATAGTGTTCCTTAAACAGTTCTTCTAAAATGGTTCTATTTATGAGTAGCTTAGTCAATCTTTAAATACTCCTTTAGAATTTAATTCACATCAATG
>JBFFMG010000427.1:0-2122 GCA_041554215.1 Labilibaculum sp. | reverse complement strand
TGGCGGAGAAGGAATAAGTGGGGTGAAAATGGGTATTAAGGATAAAAAAGCGGTTGATATTCTTGTTAATGGAAAATCAGTTGATTCTGAAAAAATATATCATATTCTGTCGGTTGATTATTTGGTGAATGGCGGCGGCGGATTGTCTACATTTGCAACAAGGGAAACGTTCAGACATTTGCATCTGAAATTAAGATCGGAAATGATCAAATACATTAGTAATGATTATAAAAGGGGAAAACATATATCTGCTGAATTAGACGGGAGGATTTACCATGTGGAATAGAAGAGACTTTTTGAAAAATTTAAGTGTGGCAAGTTTGTTTTTGGGAACAGGAATTATTCCCAAAGCAGCCTCTGGTAAGAAGAACGCATTGCAGAAAATTACAGTACTTCACACCAACGATTTACACAGTCGCATTGAACCTTTTCCAAATGGCGTTCCTGAATATGGAGGCTTGGGAGGTTTTGCAAGAATTCATGCATTGGTTCAAAAAATCAGAAAGGAAGAGGAATTGGTTTTGTTGTTTGATGCGGGAGATGTATTTCAGGGTACTCCTTACTTCAATTTTTTTAATGGGGAAGCCGAATTTAAACTGATGTCGAAGATTGGCTACGATGCGGGAAATTTAGGAAACCATGAGTTTGATAATGGTATTGAGGGAATTGCAAGCCAATTGAAACATCTTAATTTTCCATTGCTAAATGCGAATTACGACTTTTCGGGTACTGAATTGGAAGGAAAGATACCTGCCTATAAAATATTTGACAAAGGTGATTTGAGAATTGGTGTTTTTGCTGTTGGTGTAGATTTGGATGGATTTGTTGAACCGAAGAATAGGGGTTCAATCGTCTTTAAGAATCCGGTTGATGTTGCTGAAAAAATGGTGAATATCTTAAAGAATGAAAATGCCTGTGATCTGGTTATTTGCCTCTCACATTTAGGGTACAAAAGCATTACTGATGAGAATTGCGATTTTGATTTAGCCAAGAGAAGTAGAGGTGTTGATCTAATTATTGGAGGGCACACGCATACCTTATTAGAAACTCCGGAACGGGTTTTGAATTTGGATGGTGAAGAAGTGTTAATCAATCAAGTTGGATGGGCAGGAATTGCGCTCGGAAGAGTTGATTTTTACATTGATAAGAAAAATAAAACCAAGCTGGCTTCGTCTAAACTGCTTTCAGTTGCAGAAGATTTAGCTTAATTGATACAATAACAGTAGTCAATCTAGTGTTTATAGCTTGTATTTAAAGAGAATTACAAATTGAAAAAGTTCAAATTAGATAAATCGAATTGGGCCTCTGTAGAAGGCTGGCTTTCTATAGTAGGGAATATATTACTTTTTGGGTTGAAATACTGGGCTGGTTTGGCTACCGGTTCCATTGCAATAATTGCCGATGCTTGGCATACTTTGTCGGATAGTTTAAGTTCAGTAATTGTAATAGTTGGAGCTAAAATTTCGAAGAAACCAGCCGATGATGATCATCCGTTTGGGCACGGACGAGCAGATTTAATTAGTGCATTTATTATTGGAATACTGCTGCTTTTGGTTGCATTCGATTTTATTATTGAATCCTATCATACCTTGCAAAGTAGAGAGTCATCGCAATTTGGAAGTATTGCTGTTGTTGTAATGATAATCTCGGTAGTTTTGAAAGAATTACTGGCTCAATTTGCCTACTATGGTGCAAAAAAAACAAATTCTAAAGTGTTAAAAGCTGATGCTTGGCATCATCGTAGTGATGCGATTTCTTCATTGGTGATTCTTGTCGGAATATTTTTAGGTCCTTATTTTTGGTGGATTGATGGTGCGCTGGGAATGATTGTTGCTTTGTTGATTGGACATGCGGCTTATGAAATTATTAGCGATTCCATTCATTCTTTATTGGGAGAGAGTCCGTCAGATACTATTATTGAAGAATTAAAACAGACTATTAAAGCTCTCCATCCTCACGATCTGGAACCGCATCATTTTCATCTTCATGTATATGGGGATCATACAGAACTAACCTTTCACATATTGCTTCCACAGGATATGCCTATAAAAAAGGCTCACGATATTGCAACGGTGCTGGAAGCAGCTATTCTTGAAAAGTATGGTTATGTATCGACAATTCA
>JBFFMG010000426.1:0-2167 GCA_041554215.1 Labilibaculum sp. | reverse complement strand
GAATCAAATAATTTCAGATCCTTCTCGGTTCCATCATAACAAAGATGACGATCTGGCAATGAACGATATTGATCTTCGGCTAAATAATTGGTACCCAGAATAGCCTCTTTGATAAATTTTTCAAGATCTTTCCGATCCAATCGATTTGTGGAATGTGTTGAGTATTTTCCGTTCACATAAAGCTTAATGCTTAATCCACTTTGAATGGATTCCTGTATTTTTTCTATTTTCTGCTTTCTCACTTCAACCTCTGATTCTTTAGAATCATAAACTGAAACTGAAACTTCTTTTGCGCCATTTTCTGTGGCATATTTGGATGCCCATTGGGCCAATTCCACTTTTTTATTGTCTTTCATCGAAACTTCTTTTTAATTGATTACAAGTAAACTCTAATGCCTGCTTAAGCATTAACCCCACCAACAGTAAGTTGTGCTACTTTAACCGTTGGCAATCCCATAGTTACAGGAACTCCTTGTCCGCCTTTACCGCAAGTTCCAGTTCCACAATCAATTTTAAGGTCGTTACCTACCATTGAGATTTGACGAAGAGCTTCCGGCCCATTACCAATCAGATTTACATCTTTTATCGGTTGAGTTAGTTTCCCATTTTCAATTAAATAACCCGATTTCACATAGAAAGTAAAATCTCCAGCTCCAATTTTCACTTCTCCATTTGTAAATGTATCCACATAAATTCCATCCTTAACACTGGCAATAATATCTTCTTTGCTATGAGGTCCGGCTTCCATATATGTATTTCTCATGCGGGGAATTGGTGCATAACGGAAAGATTCCCTGCGACCATTTCCTGTTGGTGCCACATTGTAATGTTTTGCACTAATTCTGTCGTGCAGATAACTGGTTAACACACCATTTTCAACCATTTTTGTTTTCTGGGTAAGGATTCCCTCATCATCAATATTCAGAGTTCCCCTATAATTTGGGTTGGTTCCATCATCAATAATAGTCACAAAATCTTCCCCTACCTTTTGCCCCATTTTATCGCTAAAGATTGAGGTTTCCTTGCGATTAAAATCAGCTTCGAATGCGTGTCCCATTGCCTCGTGCAATAGAATACCAGCTCCACCTGCAGCTAAAACCACCTCCATTTGTCCTGCTTTTGGTTTCACAGCTTCAAATTGTTTATTGGCGCCCTCTACCACTTCCTTCGCTATTTCATCCATTAGCTCTTCATTCAAATATTCATATCCGATTCTCATGGAACGGGATGCAAAGAAATCTTCCCGCCGGTCACCTTTTTCCATCACGCAAACAGCAATAAAACTCACCATCGGGCGATAATCAAAACTGATTACGCCTTCGGAATTCGCAAAAAGAATATAAGAAGAACTGTCGTTGAGATAAACCTGAACCTTAGCCACTTTATCATCCAAATTAAAAACCTTATCGTTCAATTTCTGGAGATATGGAATTTTTTGCTTGATAGATACATCCTCCCAGGAAGTTTTAATTTTACAGAATTCAGGATGTACTCTTTCCTGCAAATTAATAGGTGGAAACTTTTTGCTTTCATTGGCAATACTTGCTGCAGTTTTGGCTACTTTTTTCATGGCATCCAAAGAAATTTCCTCTGAGAAAGCATAACCGGTCTGGTCTCCATTCAATACGCGCACGCCTACTCCATAATCGATATTAGATCCGGCACGATTTACCTGCTTATCTTGAAGTCCAACATAGTTTGAAAGAGAATGTTCGAAATACAGATCACAATAATCTCCTCCTCTTGATAATGCTTCAGCCATAACTTTTTGCAGCATTTCTTTGTCAACATTAAAATGAGCGTAATACTCCTCTAAGCCCGATTGTTCGGTAATCCGATTACATCCCATGCTTAAAAATGAGGGCAAAATCACCAATCCTGCAAGTGAGAAAGATCCTGTTTGGATAAACTCTCTTCTTGAAAATTCATTGTTCATATAAAAGTTTTTTAGGGTTTGGGTTTTCCTGGAATTCTTTGGTGAAAAAAAGTTAAGACTTTTCATTATCATAACAAAACCTAATATGTGAAAAACAAAAATGAGTAGTCGAAATTGTGAAGTTGAACAATGTAAGAACGGTTCATTTACGTTCAAGCTTTTTTTACATTCGTGATGATCCGACGACTACCTAGTTCAGGTATCTGACTAAGAATAATCTAATCCCATTTC
>JBFFMG010000425.1:0-2209 GCA_041554215.1 Labilibaculum sp. | reverse complement strand
TATTGGAGTTAAGCCAACTTTATTTTCTTTAATTGTCCTTTTTTGATTTTCGGTTCCTCCAGATGTTGAAATAAAGCTGATGCTGTTTTGATAATGGAAATAACCAAAAGCAAGTGATGCGTAGGGGCGGAAATCCCGATCCCAACTATCAAAGTAGTATGAACCCTTAACTTGAGCGGATACAAAGTTGTAATTCACATCGTAATTACCAAAATGATTGCCATTCCAAAAATCATCTTGACCCAACAAGCTATATCCAACTTCAGCACCAACCCCTAATTTCTTATTCAACATCATTTGTGCAGCCACTCTGAATACTGGTCCTCCTTTTGCCTGATCACCAAAATCACCTAAAGGATATTGATACCCTATTGAGGCTCCAAGTAGAAACTTACCATCATGGTAGTACTGTGCATTCCCTGAATAACAAAAACACATTGCCAAGAGTAAAAATATAATAGATCTTAACTTCATTGATTCTATTTTTGAAATTAACTGCTACTAAAATACAAAAAAATGGGAACCGAATTGGCTCCCATTTCAGATATGGTTTGAATAAATTTATTCAATTACTTTCAATTCTTTTCCAACCTTTATGAAGGCTGCAAGAGCTTTATCTAAATGTTCTTTTGTGTGCGCTGCCGAAAGTTGAATTCTTATTCTTGCTTGTCCTTTTGCAACAACAGGATAATAAAATCCAATTACATAAATACCTTCTTCCAATAATTTAGCAGCAAATTGTTGCGATAATACTGCATCGTACAACATCAAAGCATTAATCGCCGACTCCGAAGGCTTTACATCAAAACCTGCAGCCAATAATCTCTCTCTAAAATACTGAGAATTTGAAATTACTTTATCACGCAATTCTGTCGATTCGGTTAGCATTTCAAAAACAGCCAAAGAAGCACCAACAATTACTGGAGAAAGAGAATTTGAAAACAAATAAGGACGAGATCTTTGACGCAACATATCGATTACCTCAGCTTTTCCTGTTGTAAATCCACCTAAAGCTCCACCCAATGCCTTTCCTAATGTACTTGTAATAATATCAACACGATCCATACAATTATGGTATTCATGAGTTCCACGACCCGTGTTACCAATAAAACCAGATGCATGACTGTCATCAACCATTACCAAAGCATTGTATTTATCTGCCAAATCACATATTTCATTCAATTTAGCGATATCACCATCCATAGAGAAAACCCCATCGGTAACGATAATACGGAAACGCTGAGCTTGAGAAATTTTTAATTGTTCTTCCAAATCAGCCATATCAGCATGCTTGTAACGATATCTTGCAGCTTTACACAAACGAACACCATCAATAATCGAAGCATGATTCAATTCATCAGAAATAATCGCATCCCCTTTATCGAATAATGGTTCAAAAACGCCACCATTTGCGTCAAATGCCGCAGCGTATAATATAGTATCTTCTGTTCCAAAAAAGCTTGCGATCTTTTCTTCAAGCTCTTTATGAATATCAGTTGTTCCACAAATGAAACGAACCGAAGACATTCCATACCCATGGGATTTTAATGCTTTTGAAGCTCCTTCCATAACACGTGAATTAGAAGACAAGCCTAAATAGTTATTTGCACAAAAATTTAACACTGTATCACCAGTATTCACTTTTATTTCTGCTCCTTGAGGAGTTGTTATTACTCGTTCGTTTTTATACAAGCCGGCATCTTTTATGGACTGAATTTCCTCTGCCAAATAATCTTTAAATTTTCCGTACATGAGTGTTTGTTGTTTATATGTGTTAGTTGTTTGAGATTTTTCTAAATTTCAAGTCAAAATTACAATAAAATTTCTCTTGAAAAGACTTCCGAAACTGTTTTTTGACACACTCTTGCTTATGTAATAATAAAATCATCAATTAAATTTTATCATATCTTATTTACGGCTTAAAATTTAAGAATTCACACTCGAAGCTTGGAATACAATTAGATAGACGCGAATCTAGAATTATACGACTTCAACTTCTCAGTAAAAAAACGCTTTTTTGAAAAAAATTAAGGAAAGATGTTGTATTATTGAACAAATCCTATTAGTTTTGCATCGCAATTTTCATCCAGAATGTAGGTTTAACGTACTACACAGAAGAAAATGAAGAATAACATTCCTTCTTAGCTCAGTTGGTTAGAGCATCTGACTGTTAATCAGAGGGTCCTAGGTTCAAGTCCTAGAGAGGGAG
>JBFFMG010000424.1:0-2248 GCA_041554215.1 Labilibaculum sp. | reverse complement strand
GGTCAACGTGGGCGATAATCGCAATGTTTCTCAATTTCCTCATCTTGTATTTTATTAATTTGAGAATAAATATCCGCTACTAAGCTAATAAAATGGGATACTGTGTTCTCTTTCTTTTTATTGTGTTATTTGAATTGAACATTCACTTGATTGTTACATTCATTGAAATTGTTGTAACTGAATCGATTGCGCCATTCAAAATGCGGCTGCAAAAGTACGCTTTATTTTCGTGAAATATTCTTTTCGTGAGATTAAATTTTGATTTAAAGCTTAGTTTAATTCTTTCCCTTTTTTTAATGTTAAATTAACAGATGATTCTGAATGAAATAGTTTCTTTGTGTCGTCAATGATATATTAGTAATTATCTAATTTAGAATAAAAATAAGTAAAGGGTAAAGTCCTATTATATAAGCTTTACATTCCTTGTGTATTCTAATATTTGTATAATAACTTTTTTGTCAAGATGTTAAAAAGTGTTACAAACTAATTTATTGCTTGGTTTGAATATTATGGATTTCGAAAGAAAAATATTACCTTCCGTATCCATTTTTAAACGAGTCAGTTTAGTTTAATGAACTCTTGAATTTTTACCTTGAAAATGAAAAAGGGTCCCAATTTCGCTCTTGAAATTTACTTTTTCGATGAAACGATAAAAAAGCAAGATGAACAGTTGAAATTAGTTCGCTAATTTTTTGTTAAAAAGTTAAAAAGCAACCATTTTTGTGATCCTTTTCTCCAGGAAATGCGAGATGATTTTGTGGCGACATTGCTACACAATTACTAACCTAACAAATTGTTTTATGAAAAATGCTATGAGAAGTATTTTGACAATGGCAGCAATCATGATGTTGTCCATTGCAGCTATTGCTCAAACCACCGTTAAAGGTGTGGTCGTAGATGGTAGTACCAACGAAAGTTTGCCAGGTGCTTCTATCGTTGTTGCCGGAACAACCTCCGGTACTGTTACAGGTTTTGATGGTTCTTTTGCTATTCAATTACCTAAGGGTGCTACAAAACTTGTTGTAAGTTTCGTTGGATTTCTTGAAAAAGAAATTGAATTAAACGGTTCTCAAGATTTAGGAACTATTAAATTGGAATCAGACGCTGTTGGTTTGAAAGAAGTTAGTGTTATGGCTTCAATTGTAACCGATCGTCAAACACCAATTTCGGTATCTACTATTTCTTCGGATATAATAGAGAATAAATTGGGATCTCAGGAATTTCCTGAAATTTTAAAGTCTACACCATCTGTGTATACTTCGAAAGAAGGTGGTGGATTTGGTGATGCTTCGGTTTATATTCGTGGTTTTGACTCGAATAACGTTGGAGTATTGATTAATGGTATTCCTGTTAATGATATGGAATCGGGTAAAGTATACTGGTCAAACTGGGCAGGACTTTCAGATGTTACTCGTACTATGCAGGTTCAGCGTGGTTTGGGAGCTTCTAAATTAGGTCTTTCTTCTGTTGGTGGTACTATTAATGTACTTACTAAATCTACTGATGCTAAAAAAGGTGGTGTTGTTAAAAGTAGTATCGGAAATGATGGTACAAGAAAACAATTGATTTCCTTATCTACAGGATTAATGGATAATGGTTGGGCTGTTACTCTTTTGGGTTCTCATTCTTATGGCGAAGGCTATGTGAAAGGAACTGATTACGATGCTTGGTCTTATTTTGCCAATATTTCTAAGGTGATTAATGACAAACATACCCTGTCTTTCATGATTACTGGTGCTCCACAATGGCACAATCAACGTGGAAACAAGCATACAATACAGCAATATCGCGATCATAAAGATGAGTTTAGATTCAATTCTGATTACGGAATGCGCGAAGGAAAGATTTATGGTGGTGCTTATGGTTACAACTATTACCACAAACCTCAGGCTCAATTGAATCATTATTGGACTATGGATGATAAAACATCATTAACTACTTCGTTTTATGCATCTGTTGGTTCTGGTGGAGGACGTCGTGTATACGGTACTCAAGCTCAATTATTAGGGGTTAATTATAGTTCTGGTGAGGATTATAGTGTAGAGAAATTTCAAGATAAATACACTACAATGAGAACTCCTGATGGTTTATTGGATTTTGAAGGTGTTGCAGCGATCAATGCAGCGTCAACAGCTGACGGTTCTCAAGCGATTATTGCTAATTCGGTAAATAATCATGCTTGGTATGGTTTGTTATCTACATTAACACATGAATACAAGCAATTTACTTTCACCGCAGGTTTAGATGC
>JBFFMG010000423.1:0-2283 GCA_041554215.1 Labilibaculum sp. | reverse complement strand
TTGAATATTAAGTGTTTGCATTGTAGAGGAGATGGATTGTTGGCCGTAGTTGAAGAATAGCAATACTATATGTAAACCGAATTCAATCTTTACACAATAATGAGGCAATTCTTAAGAAAATTAATTCTACTATCTACATTATTTCCAATTACATTTCTGTTTTTTTCGTGTGGATCGAAACAGAATAATGTATATACCTATCCTGTTCAATATTCCGATTTTTCTGATAAGTTACCTGTCGTTGGGGAGCTTCATCCCTCAACATCAATAAATATATCATGCCCACGTTTAAGAGCTGACGCAACAGTATCCTATTTGGCAGAACATGGAGAGTGGGTTGAAAAAGGAGATACAATATGTATTCTTAAAGCTCAAAGCATTGTTAGTAAATATGATCAGGCTAATTCTGATTTGGATAATGCAAAAGCAGAATATCGAAAAGCCGAGGCTCAATTGCACTTGGATACACAAATATTGATTGCTCAAAAGGAAACTATAGAAGCCAGCGAAGCTATAAAGCAACTCGATAGTATTCAGCAAAAATTTGTTTCCAGTTCGAGAAGGAAGCTTATTGAGTTGGAATTAAAGAAGTCTGAATTAGAAAAACAAAAGGTCGTTAATCGTTTGAATAGTCTGAAAAAGATTAACAAATCGAAGCTTAATCAGAAAGAATTAAAAATAAAGCAGGCCGAAAATCAGTTGCGAAGTGCGAAATCTCTTTTAAATCAGTTAATTATTATCGCTCCCGATGCAGGAACTTTTTTACGTGCCAAAGAACGGGGAAATGATAAATTCATAAATACAGGCGATATTATTTGGGGTGGCATGGCTATTGGTAAAATCCCGAATTCTTTAGTTTATCAAGTGAAATTTTCACTTTCGGAACAGGATTGTAAACGCATTGAAAAAGATTTTTACTTTGAATCTAGTCTCGATTCCAGCAAATTTGTATGTGGAAAAATCAAAAATAAAGCCTCTGTAGGCATTCCGATAGAAGAGAATTCTGAAGTAAACATTTTCGAAGTTATTGCTGCTATTGATTCGCTAAATTTTAAACCTAAACCTGGAGAATCAATTTCTTGCAACATTACTACCAAGATCATTCCTAACGCTTATATATTGCCATTGCTTTCTGTTTTTCAGGCAGATAGTGTGCAGGTTGTGTATGTAGCGTGTAAAGATAAATTCGAAAAGCGAAAGATTAAAATTACTTATAAGAATGCTGTTCAAGCCATTGTAAAAGAGGGACTTTCTCTAGGTGAAAGAGTTGCATTAATCAAACCGAATAAAAGTTTAATCCTGAATAAAGATACATCCAATGAATAAACTGACCATTCTCTTATTTCTATTCTTCTGCCATGCATGTGCTTCCGATGGAGAACAAGACATTTCTTTTTATCAAGTACGAAAAGATAATTTGTCTATTAGTTTAAGTGAAGAAGGGGAGCTGAAAGCTTTAAATTCCATCAATATTTCTTCACCAGCTCTTTCCTGGCGTTATGGCAATCTAAAGATTATTAAAATTGTTGATGACGGAACGGAAGTTTCAAAAGGAGATACCGTTATCATATTTGATCCATCAGAAGTGGGTAAGGTGATTGAGCAATCTAAAAATGAGCTTGCCATTGCACGGGCTGAATTTGAAAAGAACAATGCTGAACAAGCTTCAAAATTAGAAGAACTGGAATCTAATTTTAAGATTACAGAAATCTCTCATCGAATATCAGAAATCAATTTTGAGCTTGCTGAATACGAAGCTGAGGTTACCAAGAAAGAAATTGAGTTAAAATTGAAAAAGGCAAAAATATCTTTAGGCAAGGCGAAGGGGGAAATTCAAAATACTAAAAAGATACAGCATGAAGAATCACAGCAATCTGTTCTGAAAATTAAGCAGTTGGAGAATCGATTAAAAGAATCTACAGATGCACTTAAAAGTTTAACGGTAATTAGTCCGGCTGCTGGAATTGCCATCCTAACTAAAAATTGGAGTACAGGTAACAAATGGCAGGTAGGAGATCAGTCATGGTCGGGAAATCCAATGATTAGCCTTCCCGATTTAAGTAAGATTATATCAACAGTAAAAATTAATGAAATTGATATTTCCAAAATTGTTTCTTCTCAAAAGGTTGAAATTAAGTTGGACGCGTATTCTGATACGGTATTTTATGCACAAATAACGAAAATAGCCAATCTGGCAGAAAGTAAGAATGGGAAGGATAAAATTAAAATCTTTCCTGTAGATGCCTTGATTGAAGGGACATCGCCAAAATTACTACCAGGAAT
>JBFFMG010000422.1:0-2309 GCA_041554215.1 Labilibaculum sp. | reverse complement strand
GAATTGATTGTTATATATATGATGAAAATATAGTATGGGTACATCCGTTTAAAGCAGTTGCAATTGGAGGAGTAAAGCTTAAAGTTTCTTCCGAGAACTATGACAAGGCAACTGTTATTTTAAAACTACTCGAACAAAATAAGCTTCATGACACTGAAGGCGAGTATGATTTATCTGCAACATTTGAGCAAAATTATCAAACTCAGAATGCAATATTAAATGCAAAATCGGAACTACGAAAGAATTCAACCTTATTAACCAAGCCTGATCAACGATCTACTCATTCTCTCTCAAATGAGCTATTATCTGCTATAATTAAAGAAGAATATGAATACCAGAGGCTAAATAACTTAAGATTAAATTTTACGATTAAGCAGTTTTTATATGAACTGTTTGATTTTAACAGAAGCGTTTTCGCGTATTTAAGATTACGTCCTGTTAATTATTATTTAGATCAGGAATTGGTTGCCTATCATGAGTCTTTCAGAACGAGTCGTGACCAAATAGTATGTCCACATTGTGGCTCTGAAAATGTTAACTATGGGAATGCAATCGATAACAAGTGGGATTTTTTATATCTAATTTTATCATTTATCATTTTTGTTCCTTTCCCCTTAATTCGGAAAAAATTTCATTGTTTTGAATGTAAAAATGACTTTAAAATAAAATAGATGAAGAATATTCTAAGCACGATTGTTTTAATAACACTTATGTCACTCAAACTATTTGCCCAAAACTCCAATTTAGAGTTCAACAAAAAAAAGGCAGAATACCTTTATCATTTTGCGTATGAATGTATCGACCAGGAATATCCTAATAAGTTGGGACAAGTATTGGGTGACGATAGTTACCTTGCTCCTCCCCGCGTGTTACACCCCGCTTTTTATGGATGTTTCGACTGGCATTCTTCGGTACACGGGCACTGGACTTTGGTTACTATATTAAACAAATTTCCTGATTTTGAATACCGGGATGAAATAATTGTCAAGCTGCAAAAAAATATCACAAAAGAAAATATTGAAAAAGAAATTGCCTATTTCGACGATGAACACAATCTTACCTATGAGCGCACATATGGTTGGGCATGGTTACTTAAATTAGATGAAGCATTGCGCGAATGGGATGCCCCTGAAGCAAAAGAACTACAACAGAACTTATCTCCGCTCGTTGATCTGATTTCCGATAAATTCATTGAATTTCTGGATAAACTGATATATCCAATTCGAATTGGTGAACACAGCAACATTGCCTTTGGAATGAGCTTTGCCTATGATTGGGCAAAAAAATACGATGCAGGGCTGGCTGCAAAAATAGAGGAAAAGGCCCGCGAATATTATTTGGAAGACTGTGAATGCCCATTAACGTGGGAACCGGGTGGTTTCGATTTTCTTTCACCCTGTTTGCAGGAAGCCTCAATAATGCAAAAAGTGTTAACTGAACAGGAATTTAAAAAGTGGCTCAGAACATTTCTACCCAAGTTTGAAAAGAATCCTGAGAAGTTTTTAGAAGTGGCTGTTGTAAGCGATCGCAGCGATGGCAAACTCGCCCACCTCGACGGGCTAAACTATAGCCGTGCCTGGTGCCTGTTTGAAATGGGACATGCTTTGCATAATCAAAAAATGATAGATTTAGGAGAAAAACATTTCCATTACAGTTACGACAAAATGGACTCGGGTGAATATGCCGGTGCGCACTGGCTGGCTTCGTTTGCTACTTATGCGCTGGAGAAAGCCCCTCCTGGCCTCCCCAAAGGGGAGGAATAAGAAGGCTTTAGTAGAGATCGGCGCCCCAGTCGCTTTGAAGATTTAGTGGTCAAAATTCAACACAAATAATGAAATTGAAATACAGTTTAATCTTATTCCATTTATTTCTAATATCCTATGCATTTGCTCAAAACCACTATTCTCGTTTTGAGAACATCGATGTGCAGCATTACAGATTTGAAATTCATTTAAATGATACAACCAATCAAATTGAAGGAATAACCACTGTTTCTGTAAAATTTTTGAAACCTGCTGAGAATATTGTATTTGATTTGACGAATACAGATAGACTGAATAAGGGGATGTCAGTAGTTTCGATTACAACAGAATATGATACTTTAAATTTCAATCATAATAATAACCTGTTAAATATACAATTGAATAAAAAGGCCAACGAAAATGAGATTCTTGAACTAAAAATTGTGTACGCAGGTATACCTGAAGATGGTTTGGTAATCTCGGAGAATAAATACGGCGACCGTACCTTCTTTGGTGATAACTGGCCCGACCGAGCTAAAAATTGGCTTCCGTGTATTGATCACCCTT
>JBFFMG010000421.1:0-2334 GCA_041554215.1 Labilibaculum sp. | reverse complement strand
TTCATGTTTTCAAAAATGACAATTTTGGAAGAAGCATTTTTGGATGTGAAAGATGTAGTTTCGCAGTAAGTTTTTTATATATTTTTTTGATTCGTATCTGTGTGATAAACAGTGTTTAGGTTCTTCTTTGATTCAGTAGTGGTAAGGGTTTGTTGAAATTTTATTGCAATAATTTTGTTTTCGAACAAAAGCCTCCTATCTTTGCAACCGCAAAACGAAAGATATGTCTTAAAATATATTGCGGGATGGAGCAGTGGTAGCTCGTTGGGCTCATAACCCAAAGGTCGTCAGTTCGAGTCTGGCTCCCGCTACTAAGAATTAGGATTGAAAAGCCTAAAAAGACATAAAGGATAGTATCTTTCGAAAATATATTGCGGGATGGAGCAGTGGTAGCTCGTTGGGCTCATAACCCAAAGGTCGTCAGTTCGAGTCTGGCTCCCGCTACTAGCGAAAGGGCTTTGGAGAAATCCAAAGCCCTTTTTTATTGGCAATTTTTACCTCCTCACAAGTAAACATTTTACGCTAATTCTCTTACCTTTGCGTAAATATTTTAGATCAGTTCATTATGAGTCGTTTAAAAGAAAAAAAGCCCTTGCTTGAAAAGTTAAAAAACAAATACAGGTTAACTATTTCGAATGAAGGTACTTTTGATGAAGTATTATCGATTCGATTATCACGTTTAAATGTGTTCAACGTTACAGGATTGTTTTCAATTGTCCTGATCGCATTGGTAACTCTTCTTATCGCATTTACTCCCTTGCGTGAGTATATTCCTGGTTATCCTGATGGCGAGATGCGGAAAAATATAGAAAATAATGCAATCCTTGTTGACTCTCTAATTGCGGAGCTGGATAAGAGAGATCGTTTTTTTCAAGGAATTAGAAATGTAATTTCGGGAAATGATTTCGATAATGTTGCAGAAAATTTTGATGATTCCATAGTTGATCCACGATATAAAGATTTAAGTTTCAGCATCTCTTCAAACGATTCTGTCTTTAGGTTAGAGCATGAAGAAGATGAAAAATATAATTTATCGCTTGGTGGTGTGGCAAAAACGCGTGGTTTATCAAATACCCACTTTTTTGCGCCAATTAATGGTTTGGTTTCGAACCATTATGACAGTAAAATTGAACATTTTGGTACCGATATTGTTGGAATAATGAATGAAAGGATCTCCTCAGTATTGGACGGAACCGTTATATTTTCAGAATGGACTCTAAATACCGGATATGTTATTCAAATTCAGCATCCGAATAATTTGCTTTCTATTTATAAGCACAATTCGGAGCTGTTGAAGAAAACAGGGGAACATGTAAAAGCTGGAGAGGCAATTGCTTTGCTCGGTAATTCTGGCGAATTAACTTCGGGTCCTCATTTGCATTTTGAGTTGTGGCACAATGGCCAAGCATTAAATCCTGAGGATTATATCAAATTCTAATTACAAACAAAACTCGATTTATTGATGAGTAAACACATAGCCATTTTGGGATCTACCGGTTCCATTGGAACACAGACCTTAGAAGTGGTGGAAGCCAACCCCGATGAATTTATAGTGGATGTGCTTACAGCAAATAACAATATTGAATTGTTGATTCAGCAAGCTAAAAAATTTCATCCAGATGTTGTCGTTATTGCTTGTGAAGAAAAATATTTGGAGCTTTCGGAGGCTTTAAAAAATGAACCTATAAAAGTGTATGCTGGTATTGATGCAATTGCTCAGGTTGTGCAAATGTCGTCAATCGATATCGTTGTTACGGCAATGGTTGGGTATTCCGGACTTCTTCCTACCATAAAAGCAATCGAAGCAAAAAAGAACATTGCTCTGGCGAATAAGGAAACTCTTGTGGTTGCTGGTGAAATTATTCAAAAATTAGCCTTGGAGAATGGTGTTAATATTTACCCTGTTGATTCGGAACACTCAGCAATCTTTCAATGTTTGTCTGGAGAGTTTGATAATTCAATCGAAAAGATTTATTTGACGGCTTCTGGAGGTCCATTTCGGGGAAAGGATAAAAAGTTTCTTGAAAATGTAACCTCCAAGCAAGCTTTAAAGCATCCGAATTGGGATATGGGCGCAAAAATCACCATCGATTCGGCCAGTATGATGAACAAAGGCTTTGAAGCAATAGAAGCCAAATGGCTGTTCGATTTAAAACCTTCTCAGGTTGATGTGATTGTGCATCCGCAATCAATTGTTCATTCTATAGTGCAATTTGAAGATGGATCGATGAAAGCACAAATGGGATTGCCGGATATGAAATTGCCTATTCAATTTGCCCTAACCTATCCAAATCGATTAAAAACAGATTTTCCTAGATTTAATTTTATGGATTA
>JBFFMG010000420.1:0-2374 GCA_041554215.1 Labilibaculum sp. | reverse complement strand
TTTTTAAAAGCACGCATTACTTTATCGCGTTCGATTTGTTTTAAATCGCCATGAATGGCATCGGTCGGAATATTTTTTGCAATAAGCTGCTTGGCTAACAATTGAGCCGAGACTTTGGTTTTGCAAAATACTACCCCTCTGTTTTTTTGCTCCGATTTTAAAAACTGAACCAGAATGTTCAATTTTTCATTGTCTTCGCAGATCAGGAACTGATGCTGAATATTTTTATTTACCACATTTTTGCCACTTACCTCTATTTTGTGCGCACTTGGCGAAAAGTGTCTTTTAATAATCTGCATAATTTCCTTAGGCATGGTAGCCGAAAACAACCAACGGTTTTCTACACTAGTAAGGTGAGTAAGAATCTCATCCAACTGTGTTTTAAAACCCATGCTCATCATTTCATCGGCCTCATCCAAAATAACCGTCTTCACCTGACTCAAATCAACCGCTTTTCTTTTCACCAAATCGATTAATCGACCTGGAGTCGCAACAATAATGTGTGTTGGACGACGCAAAGCACTAATTTGTTTCTCAATTTTCTCACCACCATAAACCGATTCTGTAAAAATTTTATCGGAGTATTTGGTAAATTTGAACAATTGCTTGGCAATTTGCTGTCCCAACTCGCGGGTTGGACAAAGAATTAATCCTTGAACCTTATCGGCTTTGGTGTTTATTCTGTGCAACAAGGGTATTCCGAAGGCTGCTGTTTTACCAGTTCCTGTTTGTGCCTGGCCAATTAAATCGGTGTTAGCCTGAAGAAGTACCGATATTACTTCTGCTTGTATTTGAGTAGGCTTGATAATATTAAGATCGTTCAATCCCTTAATGATATTTTTATCTACGCCTAATTCCTTAAAGTTTTCCACAACAAATAATTTAAATAGGCCGCAAAGATAGCTTAATCAATTAAGAATTAAGAATGATGATTAAAAATACTGAAGCTCGGGCTAAAGCCTGAGGCAATACATGAAAGATTGTACGGCTGAACGAAAGGAAAATACTGAACCACAAAGAAATCCCTTCTAAGAATCAGATTCCTCGGGATCACAATCTAAATCCTTTACTTAAAATGAAAGGCAATGCATGAAAAATTGTACGGATGTAATTAATCCAATATATCTAATACCACTACCCCTATCTCGGAATACCAGTTTGATTCATCTTAAAATAATTCCCTATGTTCTTCGTTTTCTATTTGCATTGCATGCACCAATGTCCATTTAAATGGAAAAGACTTACTTAAGGTATACAATACCATGATCCAAGGTAAAAACCAAATAAGATCTTCAGTCAGTGCATAAGCTAATATAGCAACGATTCCTGTTAAGGCTCCAAATATCATTTTAAAAGAAAATGCTTTCCTGAAATATTTTAGTTTCTCCTCCAAACTCTCAAACAAAGCAACATATTCTAGTTTCTTTTTATACATCAACTCCGAAATAATAATCTCCATAATAATCAAAGAAAGTCCCAACACTTTTTTCCACATCGATATATTCAAACTTTTATGAATACTTAAAATTGAATATTCACCACTAATAGCAAGAGCTCCAAATACAAGTTCAACAATAACAACAATTAAAAATGCTGAAACCAATCCAATTCTTGTCCACTGAACAAGCTGTCGTAAATTCTTCATAAAATAAAACTTAAGTAGTTAATAATAGATGTAATCTTTAGCACGAAGCCAACAATCTTACTGAATAATCCCTATTCCTGCACATATATCAACCGAAATCATGTCTATTTTAAATTTATTTAACACACAAACGATTACAATTTATTTGCAGGAAACTCTTGACGATAGAGATTTGGATGTACTAAAGACAAAGGCAGGATATGAAACAATGAATTAATTCTTGCATAATCTACAAATATCTCTTGTATTCTGCTTTAGCTGGGACAAACGCAATAAGAAAATTTCTCATCCCCACGTCCCTTCTCCTAAAGAACAGAGGAGTGAGTTCACTTACTAAATAAATTTTGCGCAACTCATAACTCATAACTCATAACTCATAACTCACAACTCATAACTGAAAAAGTTAATCCTTTGTTAATCCCCAAACCTTTTATCTACTTTTAAGTATAATTGTGTAATTTTGATTTTGAATAATGCACCCAATGTATGCGAATTAAAAAAATTGGACATATTATCATGATACTTCTTCTGCTGATCTCAACGGCAGGAGTGAGTATTAATAAGCATTATTCTGGTGGAGAGCTCTTCTCTATGGCATTTTTTGTTGAAGCCGAAAGTTGCTGCGAGACGCCTTGCGGATGTTGCAAGGAGACTTCAGAATTTGTTCAGGTAAAAGCGGATTATATTACTTCGGTTTTCGATTCACAAGATGCCACTCAGTTGGATCTC
>JBFFMG010000419.1:0-2396 GCA_041554215.1 Labilibaculum sp. | reverse complement strand
TTGGTGCTGGATTTATTGGTTTGGAAATGGCTGAAAACCTTCATCATTTAGGGATGATGGTTACCATTATCGAAATGGCAGAACAAGTAATGACACCACTGGATTACGAAATGGCTGCTGTAGTGCATCAACATCTTAAAACTAAAAATGTTGAATTTTATCTGAACGATGGTGTAAGTGAATTCAAAAAAGTTGGAAATAGGCAAGTAATTAACTTGCAATCTGGCAGAACCGTTGATGCTGATATGGTTATTCTCTCAATCGGAGTTAAACCAGAAACCAAACTTATAAAAGAAGCTGGAATTGAATTAGCTCCAAACGGTGGTATTAAAGTTAATGAATACCTTCAAACCAGTGATCCAAATATCTATGCCTTAGGTGACGCTATGGCTTTCCCTCATCCTATCACTGGTAAATATACAAATGCATATTTAGCTGGCCCCGCAAATAAACAAGCTAGAATGTTAGCTAACAACCTAGTTCTTGGACATAAACAAACTTATAAAGGTGCGATTGCAACTGCGATTGCTAAGGTTTTTGATCTAACTATAGGATCTACTGGCTTAGCCGAGAAAGTTTTGAAAAAAGAAGGTATTTCATACATTTCAAACATTACTCATAACGGATCACACGCTGGATATTATCCTGGAGCAATGCCTACGACCATAAAAATTACATTCGATCCAAAAACTGGAAAATTATATGGTGCGCAAGTAATAGGATATGTTGGTGTTGATAAAAGAACCGATCTTATTGCAACGGTTCTTCAAAAAGGAGGTACAATTTATGATTTGCAAGAAATTGAACATGCGTATGCACCACCTTACTCCTCTGCAAAAGACCCAGTTAATCAGGCAGGATTTACAGCCGGAAATATTATTGAAGGATTAGTAAACATTATGCACTGGGATGATTTATACCAATTGCATGGAGCGGATAACTACATATTAGATGTGCGTACTCCGGATGAATTCGAATTGGGTCAAATTGAAGGTGCGGTAAACATTGAGGTAGATGAAATTAGAAATCGTTTGGATGAAATCCCAAAAGATAAAAAAATAGTTATCTATTGCGGAGTGGGTTTACGTGGCTATTTTGCAGCCAGAATATTAATGCAAAAAGGTTTTGAGAATGTATACAATTTAAGTGGTGGATACAAAACCTACGAACACGCCACTTGTAAACAAAGCAACGAAGACATTTTTGAATCGAGTTATGTTGCGAGCGATAGTCATATCTACAGAAAAAAAGTAAATTCCACAGCAAAAGAAATCAAATCTGATATAAAAACCATTGAAGTGGATGCTTGCGGCTTACAGTGCCCAGGCCCAATTATCAAACTTAAAAAAGAGATTGACAAACTTGAAGTTGGAGATCGTTTATTACAAAAGGTTACCGATCAGGGATTTATGAAAGATGTTGCATCGTGGTGCAACATGACTGGAAATAAGTTAATTTCTCTCGATTCTGACAAAGGAATCATCTCGGCACTTATTGAAAAACAGAAAAAAGAGGAAAAATGTTCTGTTTTAAATAGTTCGTCGGCAAAAAATAAAACCTTGGTTGTATTCTCTGATGAATTAGATAGAGCTCTAGCCTCACTTGTTATTGCTAATGGTGCCGCAGCAACAGGTAGTAAAGTAACCTTATTCTATACCTTCTGGGGATTGAACGTGATTAAAAAAGCTCAAAAACCAAAAGTTCAAAAAGACTTGATGGGAAAAATGTTTGGCAAAATGATGTCGGACAGTGCTGATGATCTTAAATTATCTAAAATGAATATGATGGGAATAGGTTCTAAGATGATGAAGAAAAGAATGATGTCTAAAAAAGTAGATTCTTTGGAAGACATGTTAAAAACAGCAATGGAAAATGGAGTTGAAATGATTGCTTGCCAAATGTCGATGGACATAATGGGAGTTGACAAAGATGAATTATTGGAAGGCGTTCAAATTGGTGGTGTGGCAGCTTACCTTGAAGAAGCCGAAAAATCAAATGTCAATTTATTTATCTAAATTTTAAAATACAAAAGGGCTGTCTCAATACATGACAGCCCTTTTAATTTGTGGTCAACAGTTTTATTCCCTAAATGAGTTCCATCAGATTACTATTACTTAAACAACTCATTTTCAACAATAAAACTTATTCTTTTACTGGACATTGCGCCCTTAATTTTGTAAATTGTCTTCAGATGATTTAAGCGGATTAAAACACAATTAAATCTATCTCTAACCGCTCCCCCTCTCTCTATTTAAAAAGAAGATTGATTCATTTCTAACACATCAAGCTTATTTAACAACCTTATTCTCAATCATGATATTAGTTTAAATAAGAAGGAGCTAATTTGGCTTTTACTCTAACTATAGAGAAAAAACCATTAGTGGTTAGTGGTTGAC
>JBFFMG010000418.1:0-2417 GCA_041554215.1 Labilibaculum sp. | reverse complement strand
CACCGTAGATACCTGTGTTGTTAAAAACAGATTGAGTAGGATCGTAGCGCAATGCACTTCCAATAGCTCCAGTATCAGCGAATCTATTATCAATGTCCATGTATTTTAATCCAGTATTTATCTTCAGATGATCATCAAAAAAACTAGGGTTAAGGTTTAATGTTCCTGTAGTTCTTTGCATTTCAGAAGTTTGCAAAATACCGTTCTGGTCAGTGTAACCAGCCGATACTCTAAAAGGGATGTTTTTGTAAGAACCTGAAATTCCAACATTGTGCTCATGTCCTGTCGCATCTCTATATATTTCATCTTGCCAGTTTGTTGAAGCTTTACCCAATAATGCTGGGTTCACTGAAGAATTATTTACAGCTCTTTCAGTCACTAAAGTTCTATACTCATCAGCACTCAAAACATCAATAGTCTTTTTAATTTTACCTATCGAGAACTTGTTGTCATAGGTAATTTGTATTTTTTGCCCTGCTTTTCCTTTTTTAGTTGTAATCAAAATTACACCATTGGAAGCTCGTGATCCGTAAATAGCAGTCGCCGATGCATCTTTTAATACAGTAAAGGTTTCAATGTCATTAGGATTTAATGAACTTAAAACATTACTCATTCCATCAATTCCTCTGTTATCTAAAGGCATTCCGTCAATTACTATTAATGGATCGTTACTCGCTGTCATTGAAGAACCACCACGAATTCTAATTGTTGATCCTGAACCTGGAGCACCGCCATCATTTACGATTTGCACACCAGCAATTTTACCAACAATTAAATCTTGAGGAGAACTAGTCGTACCTTGGTTAAAATCATCCGATTTTACCGTAAAAACAGATCCCGTTGCATCTTCCTTTCTTACTTGGCCATATCCAACAATCACAATTTCGGAAAGGTTTTCGGTTTCAATACTTAAAATAACGTTGATTTGAGACTGTGAACCAACTAAAATCTCTTGAGAACGATATCCCACAAAAGAGTAAATAATTGTAGCGTTGGCGTCAACACTTAGAGTGTAATTTCCGTCAATGTCAGTAGTTGTTCCTACAGTTGTTCCTTTAACAACTATTGAAACACCAGGAATTCCCATGCCATCGTTTGCATCGGTAACTAAACCAGTAACCACTTTTTCCTGTGCATGTATGATGGTAAATGAAAATACCATAACTAGCATAAGAAGTAGTTTTCTAAGTCTACTAATGTTAAGTTCCATAAATTAGAAATTTAAGATAAATTAGAAATTAGTTAAATAGTTAAGGTGTTTTAGATAAAAATATGAACTCGTGTTTCCGACTTGTGTTCTTCCTTTTTTAGCCTACTAAAATTACCTTAACGTTAAGTTAGCCTTAATTCATTCTGTAATCAAAGATAAATGATGATGAATTCTTTCGTTAAATGATTGATAGTTAAGTGCAAATAAATCACCGCAAACGTCACCGCAAACGTTTGATATTTACGTATGTAAATAAGTGAATTCGTATTGAATAAATAGCGGTAAAAATGAGAGGTTTGTTTAATTTTCCTTATATTTACGAAGCTGGTTTCGAGTATGGTTGGGATTTGTAGAATGTTTCTAATCATCTTGTTACATATTTAATAGATAAGGAAGTTGACATTTATTAATATACAAAATTTATATGAGAAGTGGGCAAGTAACAATTAAGGATATCGCCAAAGAATTGGGGATTTCGGCCTCTACAGTATCAAGAGCACTTAAGGATCATCCTGATATTAGTGTTAAAACGAAGGAGGCTGTTAATGAACTTGCAAAAAAATGGCATTACAAGCCTAATGCAGTAGCTCTGAGTTTGCGAAATAGCAAAACAAATATAATAGGTGTTATTATTCCCGAAATTGTTCATCATTTTTTCTCTTCGGTAATTAGTGGCATCGAAGATATTGCCTCCAAAGCTGGGTATAATGTGATGATTTTCCAATCAAATGAATCATATGTAAGAGAAATGGAGAATGTACAGGCATTACTTTCCAGTCGTGTTGACGGTGTATTGGTTTCTATGTCGAAGGAAACCAAAGATCATGGCCATTTTCAGGAGTTAAGAGATAATCGAATTCCGATTGTGTTTTTTGATCGTGTTTGCAATGATCTTTCATCAGATAATGTAATTGTAGATGATTTTGCAGGTGCTTTTGCGGCAGTAGAACACCTTATTAATATAGGATGCAAAAGAATAGCACATTTATCAGCTCCACAACACATGTTATTGGCACAAAACCGTCAGAAGGGGTATCGACAAGCCATGTTGAAACATAAAATGACAATTGATGAAAAATTGATCATTAAATGTGATAGTTTTGATGAGGCACTTCTAAAAACTCCAGACCTACTTAATTTGCCAGAACCGCCGGATGCAATATTTGCGGTGAATGAATTGACTGCTGCCGGTGCGCTTTTAATGGTG
>JBFFMG010000417.1:0-2441 GCA_041554215.1 Labilibaculum sp. | reverse complement strand
GTTGCAGCACAGCCTTTATTTTACGGTTCGCAATATCCAAATTGTGACGTAGTTGTTGTATGTCTATTGCTATTTGCTGCTGTTTAGCTTTGGCATTTAGCAAATCAATTTGGCTGATGTCTCCTTTTTCAAATCTTATCTTCGCATTTTTTCTGAAATTGGCATATAAAGAGTCTATTTTTAGAAATATTTTCTGCTTGTTTTGCAGATATAAAATTTGATAGTAGACTTGAGATACATCTTTGGAAACCATCTGCTTCTGACGGTAATAGTTTATTTCTGAAATGGACACATTTCTTTTATTCACTTTCGATTGTGCGGTGTAAATACTTGGGAAACTGAATGTTTGTTCTACTCCAAAAATTTTGAGTGGATGTCCATTTTCTGCAATGTTATTTTCATCATACTCATAGTAGAATTGTGTTTTGTCTATGGAAAAAGCAGTTGCTTTTAAAGCTTTACTTTGTTTTACTGAAAGTTCGAATGCTTGAAGTTGTTTGTTATTGTCCATAGCAATTTCAATTGCATTCTCAAGACTCAATTCCCTCGTTTGTCCTGTTGCTGAGAGTCCTAAAAAGGCAATTAAAATACCTGTAATTGCAGATTTTGAACGGATGAATCGAAGAGGTCTAAATTTTATTCCTATAACATTGTAAAAAATCTCAAAAAGTAAAGGCAAGGCAATCATAGTTAGCATAGTAGAGGTGATTAGGCCGCCAATTACTACTGTTGCCAATGGTCGTTGCACTTCGGCGCCAGCGCCAGTTGAAATAGCCATGGGTAAGAAACCCATTGCGGCAGCCGCAGCCGTTAGCATAACAGGACGCAGTCGATCTCTTGTTCCAGTCAATATCAATTCCCGCATGCTGGTCATTCCTTTTTCCTGCAGGTCTTTTAGATGTTCAATGAGTACAATCCCATTCAAAACAGCAATGCCAAAAAGAGCAATAAAACCAATTCCTGCCGATACACTAAAAGGCATTCCTCTTATCCATAAGAAAAGAACGCCTCCAACAGTCGACAAAGGAACTGCGGTAAAAATCATAACTGCATCTTTAAAAGATCCGAAAGCAAAGTGCAGGAAGATGAAGATTAGAAGTAAAGCAAGAGGAACGGCAAACAGTAAACGTTTACTAGCATTTTTTAGATTCTCAAACTGACCACCATAAACAATGTAATTTCCTGGCTCCAATTTAATTGCACCTTCAATTTTGCTTTGTATGTCTTCAACTACCGATTGTAAATCACGATTTCGAACATTCACGCTTATTGACATCATTCGATGTGTGTTTTCACGGGATATTTTTGCAGGTCCTTCGGAGAAAGAAATGTCAGCCAATTCATTCATGGGAATTTGATTTCCATTGGGCAGAGGAATCATCAATTGTTGAATGTTTTCGATGTCCACTCGGCTTTCTTTTTGAAGTCGAACTACTAAATCGAATCGTTTTTCACCTTCGAAAACACTGCCACTTGATTCTCCTCCAAAAGCCATTGCCAAATAGGAGTTAAGAGTTTGCATATCCAATCCGTAATGAGCTATTTTATTGCGCTTATAAATCACGCTCATTTGTGGTAAACCTTCTGTTTTTTCTAAAATGATATCGGCAGCACCAGGCACACCTTCTATTAATTTCTTGATCTCACCAGCTTTTTCATTTAAATAGGCCAGATCTTCGCCAAATATTTTGATGGCAATATCCGCACGAACACCGGTAATTAATTCGTTAAAACGCATTTCTATTGGTTGAGTAAACTCATATTCAATGCCTGGGATTATCGAAAGAGCTTCTTTAAATTTATCGGCGAGTTCTTCTTTAGTTTCTGCAGATGTCCATTCGTGTCTGGGATTTAGCTTTATAATCATGTCTATTTCCTCCATCGACATTGGGTCTGTTGGGACTTCGGCTGCTCCAATACGACAAACGATTTGATCTACTTCCTGAAAGTTATCGATTAGAATATTTTCCATTTGGGTGCACATTTCAACCGTTTTAGATAGAGACGTACCGGTTTTTAATACTGGCTGAATCACAAAATCACCTTCATCCAGAGTAGGAACAAATTCTCCTCCCATTTTCGAGAACAAAACACCTGTGAAAAGAAGTGCAACCAGCGAGGCTCCTAAAACAATTTGTTTGTGACCGCAAGACCATTTCATAACGGGAGTATACGATCGATAGGTTAAGTTCATAATTTTATCAGCAAGATTCCATTTGCCTTTCTTTTCGGGTTTCAAGAAGAGGGACGAGGCAACAGGAAGCCAGGTAAAACCTAATATCATAGCACCAATTATCGCAAAACTAAATGAAAGAGCCATCGGTCTAAACATTTTACCTTCCACCCCTTCCAGAGAGAGGATCGGGATAAAAACAATGAGAATAATTATTTGGCCAAAAATGGCGGAATTCATCATTTTTGATGCTCCCGTAAATGTGATT
>JBFFMG010000416.1:0-2448 GCA_041554215.1 Labilibaculum sp. | reverse complement strand
GGGGCACCGCAGGGCCATGCCGTATTGTATGGGAAGTTTGTATTGGCAAATTAACGATTGCTGGCCGGTGGCTTCGTGGAGCTCAAGCGATTATTACCAAAAATGGAAAGCTTTACAATACTATGTTAAAAAAGGATTTGAGCAGGTTTTGATTAGTCCTTACGAAGAAGGAATTAAGTTTAAAGTAGGAATTGTAAACGACCGTTTGGAGCCATTTAACGCGGAACTTAACCTTCGGTTGATGGACTTCGATGGTCAGGTAATTTGGGAAGAGTCCTCATTGGTTGAAATACCGGCCAATTCAAGCCAAGACTACTTTGATGTAAACAAATGGGAGTACCGCTACAAATATCGCAGACAAATTAATGACATGGTATTTACAGCTGAGCTGATTGAAAATGGCAAAGTAGTATCGAAAAACTACTACTACTTTCAATCCTTCAAACAGTTAAAAATTCCTACTCCAACGCTTGAGCATTCAATTTCGAAAACTACTAATGGATTTAACATTACTGTTCTTTCCGATAAATTGGCTAAAAACGTTTACCTGCAAATTGGCGATGAAGAAGGCTTTTTCTCGGATAACTATTTTGATCTGTTGCCGAATGAGAAAGTAACAATTCATCTTAAAACAAAAATAAAGGAAGAGAAACTTAACGAGGTGCTGACAATCCGAACATTGAATGACGCATTTTAAGTTTATTTCCTGAGTTCCGCACTGGGACACCCAAATTAGAATTCAAATAATTCTGCGAGTTGATTTTGTTCCTCACTTAGTAGTAAAGTCTCTTTGTAAGTGTTGCCATTAGTTGGATCTGTAAACTCAACTGCATAAATTGATTTGGCTATTTCAATAGCCTGCTCGCAACTAATTTTGGCATTTTTTAGTTTTAACTGGCGCTCAAGCTCTTTGTAAATTTTATAAGCTACAAAATTGATGGTAATGTGCGCTTCTATTCTCTTCTCCAATCGATGGTAAATTGGTCGGATCTTCAGATCGTGTTTTGAAACTCGAAAAGCCTTCTCAATTTTCCAGAGTTGGCCGTAATTACTGATAATCTCGTCTTTTGATAGTGTTGTATTAGTAAGATAACCTTTCAATCCATCCCATGCAGCATCGTCAGCAAACTTTTCATGGTCAATAGAAATGTTGATTTCTCCTTCTAATTTTAAATATTTATTATAGCCTCGATTGTTAATTGAGGACTTGGTCATTTTACCTGATTTTACTTTCTGTTCCAGTTTCATCAATCCTCTGTCCCTGTTATGCTTATCTTTTTTTGCCCTTCTGTCTGTGTAGCCTACAATTAACCTTGTTTCATCTTCTTTTTTAATAATTGCACTTGTTTTATCATCCAGCTTCAATGAAAGTATTTTATGTTTCACAGATGCACTTTCATTTTTAATTCGTGCTCCAAGAATAAACTCGTAACCTTTTTCTTGTAGCTCTTTTACATTTGATGATGAGAGTAATCCAGAATCAGCAATCACAATTAGCTTATCCAGTTCGTATTTAGCTTTGAATGCATCAATAATCGGTAGCATTGTATGTCCTTCAAACTTATTACCTTCATGAATCTCATATGCCAATGGATAGCCTTCCAGACCAACAAGAAGTCCTAAGACAATTTGTGGATTTTGATGTCTTCCTTCCTTGGAAAAACCTCGTTTTCGAACTTCATCTTCATCATCTATCTGAAAATAGATGGTAGTTACATCGTAAAAAACAATACTGACAATACCTCCAAGAACCCTCTTGGTATGGTGGTAGCTAATTTGCTGAAGTGTTTCCCTGTGACTTGTATAAATCTTATCCAGGTATCTATAGATGCGATCTTCGTTAATATTAACTGAAAAGTATCGCCGCAAATAATGTGTCGTTCTTAATTTGCTGGCTGGATGGGAGAGCCGAACCAAGACCAATTGTTTGAGAAGATCATCGCAAACTTTATCAAAACCTATTTCTGTATAAATCTTACCAAGTAAAAGATGAATCCCATCTATGTATATTTTTTGAATGCTTTGTTTGATCGTCTGGTTGAAATCCTGAGTGGAGAAATCAAAGGTTTGCTGCCCCTGATAATGTTCAATGTAATCTAAACCTTGATTGTAGAGTATGTCAATCTCAGCAGGATCGCTGGAGCTGCCAATTGTCTTAACCATTTTGTACTTCCCAGAACTTTTATCAATGATTTGAACACTTACAACTCCACTTTTATTCTTCTTTTTTCTCACAAACATGGCACAAATATACCTCTAGGACACCCATATCAACAAGGCAAAATAGGTTATTTACCTGACTGTGTGAGGTTTATGCTTTTTGCGTCTAAAAAAGTGCGGAACTCAGGAAAAACACATTTTAGAAGCATAAAAAAAATCCCGATTTGCAACTAACAGATCGGGATTTTTGCATCATATTCTTTTGTGAAATCAACCTTCGAAACTATT
>JBFFMG010000415.1:0-2475 GCA_041554215.1 Labilibaculum sp. | reverse complement strand
TCACAATTCCATTTCTCAGTTTTTTCATTCTTTAATATATGTAAGCCAGTTTTACCATCCCCAACAATAATACCTCTCTCGTTGGGTAAATAAAATCGAATAGTTGCTTCTTTGGCAAAATCAGAACCATCAACTACTTTAATCTCACCTGCTTCAATTGTACAAATCCCCCGACCGCTAACTCTTGAATACACGGTATCATTTAGCTTTCCCAAAAACATCAATTCACCTCCCGGCGCTACTGATTTTACCTCTTCGGTTTCCGTATTGTACATAAAAAGTGTTGGAAATGACTGAAAAAGAATTTCTTTTCCGCTCTTAACAATGGACCAAATTCTTTCGCTGGAAAAACGATAACCTTTTAGATTTTGAGCTAATGAATGATAATTTAGTACGCCAAAACTATCTCTATCCCAATATCCAAAATCTTCATAGCAACCAGAATATAATCTCTTGCTCTCCGCATCAAACAGAAGTGCACGAATTGCCGATTTAGACCTGTGCTGATGCAAAACCCAATCTTTCCCATTGTATTCAAGCACACCACCACTGTTGCCAAAATATGCTCTTCCCAAGTCATCAAATGCAACAGCCCAATTCTGACTCATTGCCTGGTACTCACTTCTATCGTGATTGATTACAAAAATCCCAATCGGTTTTTCAATCGCAGAAATAAGAGTCGTCTGAAGAATAAAAAATAAAAGAAGGATCAAATGGGTGGGCTTCATAGTTGCAATTCTATCTGGTTTCTTACAAATATAAAAAAATCAGGCACGATATTACCTGATTTAAGAGCTCTTGCACCAAATTGTAAAGAAAAATGAACATATAAAATCAAACTACTTTTAACTGGATGATAAAAGTAGACTTGATTAAAAACTTAATATCGATATTCTTTTAAATTTCGTCGAATGTTTTAGCGGAATCCTCGCACAAATTAAGCAAGGTTTGTAATTCGATTTTAGTAAATGATCGATACTTTCCAACCTTTAAATTCCCCAATGAAATATTCATAATCCGAAGTCGTTTCAGTCCTTTCACCTCGTAATCAAGATATTCGCACATTCTACGAATTTGTCTATTTAAACCTTGAGTAAGTATTATTTTAAATGTAAAATCATCAACTCTCCAAACTTTACATTTCTTGGTTACAGTATCTAAAACAGGAACACCATTGCCCATTTTTTTAATAAAATCAGAAGTAATTCTTTTGTTTACCCGAACAAGATATTCTTTTTCGTGATTGTTACGTGATCGAAGTATTTTGTTCACGATATCGCCATCATTGGTCAAAAAAATAAGTCCTTCACTCGGTTTGTCTAATCTCCCAATTGGGAAAATTCGTTCCGGATAATTGAGGTAAGTAATTATATTCCCTTGAATATGAGTATCTGTAGTGCAGGTAATACCAATTGGTTTGTTAAATGCCAAATAGATATTTCCAACTTTCTTAGTAATGATTTGTCCCTTAACCTTAATCGTATCCTCGTTGGAAACCTTAACTCCTAAATCGGCGGTGGTTCCGTTTACCTGAACTCTACCGCTCTCAATTAACTTATCGGCCTCTCTTCGTGAGCAATAACCTGTTTCTGCAATCGCCTTATTTAGTCGTTTTAATTCCATTTTTTATCTGCTTCCATCCAATTTAAATGCAAAATTACAGTAATTAATTAATTATCTGAAAAGAAGAAGCTTTTCTTTGAAAAAACCTATTTAAAAATGCCGAGGCTGTTCCTAAAAACAACACCCCAACCCGAAAGGTTGAGGTGTATTTTATTATTCTGAGGCAAAAATATTCTTAGTGATTATTTTTATAGTCACGATCCAAAAATAAATAACGATTGTCATTCTTTGCATCAACCACTTTTGATTCTACATCAATAAGCATAACAGGAGGAGCAGTATCCATTGCATCTGCTGCCGGCCATTTCAAAAGACCATCTCCATTAGGATTCCCTGCTTGTATAAAATTGGCAAAATACGTCAGCATGCTCTCCGATACCATATCATCATCATCTGTCCATGCATAATCGTTTACCAAATACAGATTCCCCATGCAATATTCTATTTCACTGGCGTGAGCAGCGCCAATCGGCTCAGGCATTTTAAATGAATCATCCTCTTTCTTTTTCGTACCACCAGCAAGTCCTGACACAGATTCCTGATCAACTAAAGCCGGACGAATTCTACTGAAAAGATATCTGTACACCGGTTGAGAACTATTTTTTCGATGCAAATCGAACCATTTCCATGTACTGTAGGATATAAACCTGTCGGACGCAAGATCCGTTGCCGATTGTTCTATTTCTTTTTCAGTATCATGTGAATAAAGCTCCAGTACCTCGTCATAAGAATCAGGATAAGTTATTTTCACCATTTTAATGAAATTCTCCTTCGAATATGGCAGTCCCTGCATAAATGCCATTCCGGGAATTTCAGCCGAATTCCATCCCAGCAAAAGGGGCACCTGTGCCT
>JBFFMG010000414.1:0-2481 GCA_041554215.1 Labilibaculum sp. | reverse complement strand
TATTTGATCTCTGCATCAGTAAGCTGATGGCTTGTTTCACTCTCCTTGATAGTTGTGTCATCGGCTTCAATAATTGTAGTTTCGTCTGCATCCGCTATTGGTAGTACAAACCAAAAAGTTGTTCCACTTCCTGGTTCAGATTCAACACCTATCTCACCACCATGTGCCTCAACAGCCAATTTGCAAAAAGTTAATCCTAATCCTGTAGATGCAACTCCACCCGATTTTTTGGCATCAACCTGAGAAAATTTATCGAATACTGATGCGAGATTCTCCTTGGCGATTCCTGCACCGGTATCCGAAATAGAGATCTTTACAAAGTCGGAATTTTCTGCTGCTTCAGTATAAATTTTAATGCTTCCATTATTGGGAGTATACTTAATTGCATTGCTAAGTATATTTACTAAAACCCGATTTACAATATCTTTATCAGCAAGAAGATTGGAGTGGGCATTTATGTTTTGTTTTACTTCAATTGATTTCCGATTATATAATGATTTTACTTGTTGAAGTGCGTCATTAATAACTCTAGATGCACGAATATTTTCCAATTGCAATTTTACTTCAGCATCTTCAAATTTTTGCACATCCAAAATATTCAGCACCATATTCAGCATTTGCTTGCCCGCCTGAACGATTTCATGTTTTTCAGACAAGCCAATAATCGTACTCAAAGGATTCTTTAGGTCATGAACAATCATTCCGGTCATTCCTTCTTTGAATTGGCCAAGTTTTATCAGCTCTTCCTTTTGCTGCACAACTTCTGCTGTTCTATTTGATACAATAATTTCAAGCTGTTCTTTTTGATGAATCAGCCTTTGAGAATAAACCCAAACGACTAGAATAATGATTAAAATAAGAGCTATGCCAAATAAAGTATAAGCCCACCAAGTGCGATACCAAGGTGGCAATATTTTGAAGGTAAAGGCTGCTTTATTACCATATTTTCGATAGATGTTTTGAGATTTTACTTCAAAAATATATTTTCCTTCGTGCAAATTGGTGTATTCTTTTTTATGATCGTTTGTCCAGGCCGACCAGGTAGTATCGGAAGAACCGATGAGGCGATAGGAGAACAAATTCTTTTCCGAATCTTCGTAAAAAGTAGCGGCATAATGAAAGAACAGATTGTTTTCTTCGTACTTTAATTTTACTGTGTTTTCAGGATTTGAAACAGAGACATTGGCAGAACCTCCATAAAACAAACTATCCTTTACTGCTATTTCACGAATTAGTGTATTAAAAGGAATCTCATAATTAACTTTTTGTTTTGGGTAATATTCTAATAAGCCTTTATTTGTTCCAATATAGACCAAGCTATCGGAATAGGGGTAAAGAGCGTAATTGTTTGGTACGCTATTTCCCGTGAATTTTAAAAAGGGGGTTTTGATCGTTTCATATTCTCCGTTAATCAAACGCAATACTCCCTTTTCGTGAACATTGCCTGTTTGAACTTCCTCAAACCAAAAATTGCCTTCTGTATCTTGATTAAATATGCTTAGTGCATCGTTATCATGTTTATTGATACTTAGTCCATTTGGGAATATAGGAAAGTCAGGATGGGGCTCAAAATAATTTTTATCGGGAACGTAACGATAAATCCCTTTGATTGTATTAAAAATAATTTTACCATTGTTCAAACGAAATGGCAATGCAGAATTCCCTGGTAAACGATATTGTTCTGCTGTGAAATTTTGTTTTAAAATCACGCTATCTAAATTTTCGTTCAAGCGAAGTTTGTATAACTGGCTGTTAGCGTTTATCCATAAGTTTCCTTTGTCATCTTCTTCAATATATCTTGCGTTTTGGTCAAAGCCATTTATGAAGTGTTTGAATATCCATTGTTCATTTTTGTATTCAATTAAGGCCAATCCTTTATCCCATACCTGGGTTATGATATAATTTGAGTGTTTGCGCAGAGTTACCGCTACAACAAAAGGTAATTCCATAGCCTTTGCTTGTAAGGCTTTATTATCATTTATATTAAATATCCCATTTGGGAAGTTTCCTAACAATAACTTTCCATTTGCTTGGTGCAGGAAGATATTTTGCCCTATAGTACCCTCAATACTTTCAAAGTTATTCGCTTTATTTTGTACATAAAGTTTATTGGAAGTACCTACATACAATTTGTCCTTAAATTTCTGTATGCAATAGACTGAACCATCTAATCCATCTTTGTCAGTATAGTTTGTAAAGGGTAAGTTGTTCATTACAAGGCTAATCCCATTTTCCAGAGCTGCCCATAGTTGCCCGTTTAAATCGGTGAATAAATAATGAATGTTATTGCTCTGTAATCCGTTTTGCTTATAATAATAGTTCTGTATTTTGCCATGTTTGTCGAAAACAAGAATGCCTCCAACTCTTGTACCAATGGCAAAATGCCCGTTAGGTAATTTTACTCCATGATAAAAGGCCCTGTTTTTGTTAAGGAATTCGTTTACTGCATCAAACCCGTCGGGTTTCCTTAAAAAGAGGGAT
>JBFFMG010000413.1:0-2550 GCA_041554215.1 Labilibaculum sp. | reverse complement strand
AATAATTAGAAATAAGGAAGGGAGAATAATTTATGCAAATCCTTCTGCAGCAAGAATTTTAGGTGTTGAGAAAGAGTATTTATTAAATATTGAAAGTTTTGAACCTCGAATAAATAATGTGCTTCCGGATGGTTCTATGATGACTAAAGAAACGCATCCTGCAAGAATTGCAATGACAACTGGTCAGGAGGTTACTAATTCGATACTGGGAGTTTATAACCCTCAAAAACAAGCTTACATCTGGATAAGTATTACGGCAACTCCTATAATGAATAAGGAGACGGGATTAGCTGAACGTGTTTTTACCATATTTGAGGACATTACTGAAAGATTAGACTCGGAAAAACGCCTTAAGGAAGGCGAGGCTAAAGCAAAGGCATTGCTTGATACAATTCCAGATCTCATCCTTAGAATCTCAAGAGATGGAAGAGTAATAGATTTTCATGGAGAAGAAATTGGCTTATTTCAAAAAGAGAAGTCAATAGTGAATTTAAATATCCGTAAAGTATTTGATTCTGAATTGACTCGTGAATTTATGAAATCCATGGAAGAGGCATTCGATTCGGGAAGAGTACAGGTTTTTGATTATAGACAGGATGTTGAAGGTCGGGGAATTTGTTATTTTGAGTTTAGAATAAGTAGTAGTGGTGAAAGAGAAATTACTGCAATTGTTCGTGATGTAACGGAGCAGAAAAGCTTGCATCGTAAATCGATTGAAATTACAAGACGACTAACAACTTTGGTGAGAAATCTTTCTGGTATGGCATATAGATGTCTGGCTGATGAATATTGGACTATGCTTTACGTAAGTCATGGAGTAGTAAATTTAACAGGTTATACACCCGAAGAACTGAATTATAATACACTTATAGCTTATAAGGATATTATACATCCCGACGATCAAAAATATGTTGAAGAAGCTGTTTATGAGGGAGGAGAGAAAAATAAAAGATTTTCCATTGAGTACAGAATTATCAGTAAAGATGGAGCTATTAAATGGGTGTTTGAGCAAGGAATAACAATAAAAGATAAAAGGAATAAACCGTTATTTATTGAAGGATACATTGCTGATATTACTGACAAAAAACTTTCAGAACAAAAATTGATTCAGAGTGAGAATAAATTTAGGATACTGTTTAATTATCTAAACGAAGCAGTATTTGTATATCCATGGAAAGAATCTAATTTTCAGAAGTTCATAGAGGTAAACGATACTGCTATTCAGCGTTATGGTTATTCACGAGAAGAATTTTATAAACTCACACCTTCCAATTTAAGCTTGCGTGATGAATTTAGTGATATTAAAGCGGATAAGATTAGGAAAACTTTGAAAGATAAGGGTTCTATTTCATTCGAAGCTAATCATGTAACCAAGGCAGGTAAAATAATTCCTGTTGTGATTAATGCAAATCTGATAGAAGTAAATGGGAATAAATTTGTTCAATCTATTGTTCACGATCTAAGTGATCGTAAAACAGCAGAGGCGAAATTAAAGCATAAAACGGAAATAGAACAGTTAATGATTGGTATTTCAGCCGATTTTATTGGTTCATCGATAAATGATGTTGATCAATTAATTGATCGTTCTCTAAGAAATATAGGTGAATTTACGAATACTGATCGAAGTTATGTGTATTTAATTAATGAAAATGGAACAAGATTAAGCAATACTAATGAATGGTGCAGTGATGGAGTGGTTTCAATGATTGAGAAGTCAAAAGAAATACAAATAGAAGATTTTCAATGGTGGATTAAAAAGTTTCGACAACGCGAGCATTTATATTTGCCATTTTCACAAATTTCTTCCGAAGCTATAAGAAAGAAGGTTGGTAATTTACATTCTGATATTAAAGCTTTGTTAGTGCTTCCCATATTATCACATGAGTCTTTGTTAGGTTTTGTTGGTTTTGATTCAGTATTTAAGGATAAAGAATGGGATTCTGAAGATATTAATTTACTCTATACGTTTGCCGACGTTTTGGCTGGTGTAATTAGTCGTAGGAATTTTGAACGGAAACTCATCTTTGCAAAAGAAAAGGCTGAAGAAAGTGATCAATTGAAATCTACATTTTTAGCTTCCATGTCTCACGAATTAAGAACCCCATTGAATGCCATTATAGGATTTAGTGGATTGATTAATTCAAATTCTTCGATTGATAAAATTGAAAAATGGAATGCTATTGTAAAATCAAGCGGACAGCATTTATTGAAAATAATCGAATCGATTTTTGATGTATCACTTTTTCAGGCCAAAGAGGCAAAAATTAAAATGGATGAATTTTCATTATCCGACTTGTTTTTAATACTTCAACAATATGTAAAGTCAGAAATAAAAAAGAGTAATAAAACAAATTTAACGACCCGCTTAAAGTGTACTCCGAATACTGATAATCTGTATTTAAAATCAGATAAAACAAAGCTAATTCAGTTGCTTACAAATCTCTTGAATAATGCAATAAAATATACGAAATCAGGGAATATCACCTATGGGTATCGGGTGGAAGGATCGGATATTACATTTTATGTGTCGGATACTGGAATTGGAATTTT
>JBFFMG010000412.1:0-2586 GCA_041554215.1 Labilibaculum sp. | reverse complement strand
AGTAATGGAAGGCGCACAAGTGTATCTTCAGAACAAGTGTAATATGATTCTGGCAATTGGGGGAGGAAGTGTTATCGATTGTGCGAAAGGAATTGGGATTATCGCTAACAATGGTCGACATATCAGAGATTTTGAAGGAGTAGATAAAATATACAAGCCCATGCCTCCCTTAGTGTGTATTCCTACCACAGGAGGAACCTCAGCCGATGTCTCGCAATTCGCAATCATCAATAATTACGAAGAGAAATATAAGATGGCCATTATTAGTAAGGCAACTGTACCTGATGTGGCTCTTATTGATCCCTATGTATTGACAAGTATGGACAAGTATTTAAGCGCATGTACCGGAATGGATGCCCTTTCTCATGCCTTCGAGGCGTTTGTATCTAATGCAAGTTCAGCATTTACCGATTTATATGCACTAGAGGCAATCCGGCTGCTCGATAAAAATTTACTGTATTCAATACAAGAACCAAACAATTTGCAGGCAAGAGGAAAAGTAATGTTGGCAAGTCTTTATGCAGGATTGGCATTTTCAAATGCCAGTTTGGGATGCATACATTCTATGGCTCATAGTTTGGGTGGGTATTTAGATTTACCACATGGTGAGTGCAATGCCATATTATTACCTCATGTGGTAAATTATAATTTTGATGTTGCCAAAGATAGATACAAAAAGATTGCCGAAACTCTTCAGTTGCCATCGGTTGGGATTAATAATCAGGAAAATAAAAAATCGCTGATGAACTACCTTTTTCAAATGAATAAAACATTAGGTGTTGATAAAACCCTTCAGGAAAAGGGGGTAAGTTTAGATATAATTCCTGTCTTGTCAAGCAAAGCAATTAATGATCCGTGTAATGCAACCAATCCACGACCTCCGGTAAAAAAAGATTTGGAAGTGGTTTATAAAGATGCTTTATAATATGGAAGATAAATGGATTAACGATAGAAATAAAATAATAGGCTTAGGTGAGAATTCACATAGGAAAAGCTATTATCCAGAGCTGCAAAATAAAATTGAAGAGTTGGAAGTTTCACGGAAGAATATGGATATCATTTTAAACAGCACCAGCGATGGAATAATCATTCATGATATTTTGGGTAATATTTTATTTTTAAACAAGCCTGCTGAATTATTGTTGAATGCTGAATTGGGTGATAATTTAACGGTAATGGATATATCTGCCGCTCAAAACAATATCGATAGTCTGCCTGATATTTGGGACAAAGTAAGAAATGACAACCCGCAAACAATAGAATGGATTGTTTTACAAAATAAAACAAAAAAAGAAATACCTGTTCAAGTTTCCATCAATAATACTTTTTGGATGGGATTACATGTTTTTGTAGCAGTTATTCGCGATTTTACGGTGCGCAAAGAGTACGAAGAAATGTTGCTGGAAGCTAAAAAAAAGGCCGAAGAAAGTGATCACTTAAAAACAGCTTTTTTACAAAATATGTCTCATGAAATTCGAACCCCAATGAATTCCATTGTTGGGTTTTCAGAATTACTTAGCGATTCGGATTTATTACCTGAAAAACGTAAAAAATTTACATCCATAATTGTAAATAGTGCAAATCAGCTTCTCTCGATCGTAAACGACATACTTACCATTTCAACATTACAAACAAAGCAGGATAAGGTTTATTTGGAATCAATCAATATTAATCAGGTTTTATCAGATTTATTGATTATTTACGAAAAACAGGCATTTTCACGCCATTTATCAATTCAGCTTTGTCGAGCACTATCCGATAAGGAATCGGTTGTATTTACGGATAAAACTAAAATAATTCAGATTTTAACTAATTTACTGAACAATGCTTTTAAATTTATTCATGAAGGTAGTATCGAGTTTGGATATCGGCTGATTGATGCTGATATGGTTTTTTATGTAACTGATAGTGGTATTGGCATATCCGAAGAGATGCAAACCATAATTTTTGAACGGTTTATGCAGGCAAGTGATTTTGTGATGTCAAATTATGGAGGGAATGGATTAGGTTTAGCCATTTCAAAAGAATTCGTTGATTTGCTGGGTGGTAAAATTTGGGTGGAATCTGATGTAAACAAAGGCTCAACATTCTATTTTAGCATTAAGTACCTTCCTGTAAATAAAGAGCAATAATTGGCCCCTACACCTCAAGTTAGAGTATCAAATTTATTTCATTCTTTATTTGGAACCAATCCGAGAAGTAAAAATTAGTCTTCTAAAATCATTTAATAGATTTGTAGTTTAAAATAAGGTTTTAACAATTTTAGCAGCTAATTAATTCTGTTGGTTGCTATTTGTAATAAGTAACGGTCAAAAATTAAGTACTAATAATGCAAACAACCAAACTCAATACTCTAGCTATATTGCCTCTCACTTGTGCACGAATCGGAGCTTGTTGCCATGGTAACCAAGTGTTGCTTAATCCATGGGAGTTGTTTAGTCTTGCCAGAGAAAAGCAAATTACTACAAGGGAGTTTCGCGATCTTTATTGTGAATTTGGAGGAATTCGCTTACACTTTAATGGAAAAGCAGGGTGGCGTGAGAAACAAGCTTGTTCTCAGTATATCGATAATTTTGGATGCAGTGT
>JBFFMG010000411.1:0-2590 GCA_041554215.1 Labilibaculum sp. | reverse complement strand
GCTTTTTTCTTTTCATCTACCGACATACCTGTTGTATCAGCACCCAAGGCTTCTGCTACCTTACCCAATTTTTCGCCACACACTTCGGCATTAAATTCTTCTACATAAGGCAAAAGTATCGCGTTACAAACACCATGAGGCAAATCATACATTCCACCCAACTGATGAGCCATAGAGTGTACATATCCCAAACCGCAATTTGAGAATGCCTGTCCGGCAATGAACTGTCCCCAAGCCATTTTTGTTCTGGCTTCGATATTCTGCCCATCTTTTACTGCATCTCTTAAGCTACTGCCGATTAGCTCTATCGACTTTAATGCAAGCGTATCCGACCATTCAAAAGCACCAGCAGTTACGTAAGCTTCAATAGCATGAGTTAAGGCATCCATTCCTGTTGCGGCTGTTAAAGAGGCAGGTTTATTCAACATCAACATGCTATCGTTAACTGCAATATCCACCAAACAGTTTTTATCTACCATCACCATTTTCACTTTACGCTTTTCGTCGGTGATCACATAATTGATTGTAATTTCGCTTGCAGTACCTGCAGTTGTATTGATTGCGATAATTGGTAAAGATTTCTTTTTTGAAACGTGAATTCCTTCATAATCTTCAATAGAACCTCCATTGGTTGCTAAAATACCAACAGCTTTACCACAATCCTGAGGAGAACCACCACCCAAGGTTATGATACAATCACATTTATTTTCTGTTAAAAGAGCTAAACCTTTCTTAACATTTTCGGTATTTGGATTTTGCTTTACACTACTATAAGTCACATAATCCAAGCCTGCTGCTTTTAGTACATCTTCCACCTTTTCTGCCACACCAATCTTCACCAAAACATCATCGGTTACAAATAAAGCTTTTGTAAAACCTCTGGCGGCCAGTTCATCTTTTAATTCCAGTAAAGCATTTGGGCCTACCAAACTTAAAGGTGGCAGGTAAATTCGTCTGCAAGTATTCAGTTTTTTGTTTGTTTTAAGATTGTTAGGTTTTTATTTGATTCTAATTCGATTTCATCTGTAATAAAACCTTCTATATTCTGGGCAATTACCAAGGCCGCTCCAAGTGCACTTGCATTATCAATTTCAGAAGTGCGAACTTTTTTGTCCATAAAATAATCAGTAAGAAGACTTACAAAGATTTTATTTCGGGAAAATCCTCCTGAGACATAAATCGTTTTTGTCGTATCACTTTTTGAAATAACAAGTTCAATAGAACGAACACACAACTGGGTTAATTCAATTACCAAGCGAGTGTATGCCTCATCATAATCTGCGAAAACAGATAAATCCACTTTTTCGAGTCCTTCACTGAATTTTTCAATTCCTTCCGGGAAAAACAATAAAGCTTTGCCGAATTTTAGGTTGATGGAATTTACTGCATCTTCACAATAATCGATATTTTGGAAATCCTTATCACCAGCATTAAAATGACGATTCAACTTAGCAATGCACGTTTCATGAAAATGCCCCATAAATAACCGGGATGATTTCACCTGCCGCTTTTCAGGAGTCAGAAAACACAAACAATCATTTTTTAATTGTTCGCTTGTTAAGGGCTCATCGTTAAATGGATTCATACTAATGCACCACGTTCCGGTAGAAACCAAAATAAAATCTTCTTTTGAGTTTTGAAGATAAGGAACCAATGATGCGGAGCTATCGTGAATACCAACTCCTGTTTTAATTTCTTTCCCTTTAATCAAAGCAGGATAAACCTGATCGTTATTAACAGGTTTTGGCAATTTAACGCCTTTCTTCTTTACCCATGGATGATATTGCATTTTATCGAAATCCCATAAAAAGGTATGACAGCCAATGGAAGTTGGTTCGGATATGATCTGCCCTGTTAAAACAAAAGAAAGATATTGTGGAAAATGAAGTATATTCTCAACCTTTTCCCAAATCTCTTTTTTTTCTGTTTTCAACCAAATCACCTGAATACCAGAATTTAAAAGCAATCCCAAAGCCGGACTGGCCGTTTGACGGCAAAACTCATCCATTCCATCGTATTCTTGAAATAAGGATTCCTGAATATCAGGATTTACTTGCTTTAGGTAGTTGTAAATTGGCGTTAATAATTTACCTTCTTTGTCTAAAAAGGCATGAGATGCACCATAGGTTGAGAAATTAATGGCCTGAATATCAAACTTTCCTTCCTCTATAAGAGCACTCAAAGCATTCACCATCCAATTTTGAATCAATTGAATATCATCACATTCAAAGCCATCTTCGTCAATGGTAGTCGAAAATTTCTCTTCGTATTGATAAACCAAATTAAACACCTGATCGAATAGAAGTATTTTTTTATTGGTTTTACCAATATCAAAAACTGCAATTACTTTAGTCTCCATCCATTGTAATTTTGATTCAATAAAAAAGCAAACCGGATGATGAAACAAATGTGTTTCATCATCCAGCTCCTTCTACTTATCTTTTAGATAAAACTTCTTTTTCGTAAGCTTGTATTTCTGCGATATAATCCTCGCTAACAGGTACACCTTCTTGTAAACAGTAGTAATCCCAAACAGCACCAAATGGCTTTGTTTTCAATTCCTCAAGAAGTGCTAAACGTTCAAAGTTCT
>JBFFMG010000410.1:0-2655 GCA_041554215.1 Labilibaculum sp. | reverse complement strand
TAAGTACCCGAGCTATTCAAAGGAGTTTTCTGGAAGAGGCGAAAGGCAATTATTCCCACGAATTGATGCCAAAGGATGTTTATGATGTGGCTATGGACAATAGTAATTCAGATCAAGTAGCCGCTCTAAAAGCCTTTGAGCTATTTGGAAGATGTTTGGGAGATAGTTTGGCTAATCTTTTAACCATTACCGATGGAATTGCTGTAATTGGTGGCGGTTTAACAGGTGCTCAAGATTTATTTATGCCTGCAGCTTTGAAAGAGATGAATGGAAATTGCTATACTGCAAGTGGAGAGTCTCTTCCTCGTTTGGTTCAAAAAGTATACAATATCGATAACGATTCAGAATTTAAAGAATTTGCTTCAGATTGTTCTATAGATATACAAATACCCGGAACCGATAAAACGATCAAGTATGATCCGAATCCTCGTTTGGCAGTTTGTTTCAGTAAATTGGGAGCGAGCAAGGCGATTGCAATTGGAGCATATGCATTTGCATTGAAGAAATTAGTATAATAAATTTCATTGGTATCATGGAAAGAAGGACTTTTTTAAGAAACTCTGTTTTATTTACAGGAGGAATGGCATTAATGGGTACTGGTTTTGTTGCATCAGCGCAAGGCTTAAGTTATGTTTCAAAGCGACCTGCAAAAAGTGATCGCAATTTTGTTAGCACTTCAGTCGATAAGATTATTGATAAAATAAAAGAGCAAATTTCGAATCCGGAATTATCATGGATGTTTGAAAATTGTTTTCCAAATACTTTAGATACAACAGTTCAATATTCTGAGGATTCTGGAAAACCTGATACCTTTGTTATTACTGGTGATATAAATGCCATGTGGTTGAGGGATTCTACTGCTCAGGTATGGCCTTACTTACCATTGATATCAGAGGATGAAAAATTAAAAAATTTGTTTCGAGGATTAATCAACAGACAAACCAAATGTGTTTTGATTGATCCTTATGCAAATGCGTTTAATAAAGAAGCCGAAGGAAGTCATTGGGAAAGTGATTATACCGAAATGAAACCTGAATTACATGAGCGAAAATGGGAAATTGATTCGCTTTGTTATACAATTCGTTTGGCTTATCACTACTGGAAAACATCAGGTGATGATAGCTGTTTTGACACAAAATGGGAAGCAGCGGCTGAGTTAATAGTGAAAACATTTAAACAGCAACAACGAAAAAAGAATCGTGGGCCATATTCTTTTGAGCGAAAAACGGCAAAACCTTATGATTCTTTACCAGGTGGAGGATTTGGAAACCCTGTGAACCCTATAGGTCTAATTGTTTCTTCCTTTCGACCATCCGATGATGCAACCGTTTTGCCATTTTTAGTTCCATCTAATTATTTTGCAGTTACCTCATTAAAGCAACTGGCTGAGATAGTAACTCATTTAGGTGTAAATAGTAAGCTTGCAGATGAGGCTTTGAATCTCGCCAAAGAGGTTGAAACTTCACTTGTGAATTATGCAGTATCAAACCACCTGAATTATGGCGAAATATTGGCATTTGAAGTGGATGGTTTTGGTAATAAGCTATTTATGGATGATGCAAATATTCCGAGTTTACTTGCTCTACCATATTTAGGAGCGATGGATTCATCGGATGTTCTATACCAAAATACGAGAAAGTTTATTTTAAGTGCAAATAATCCGTGGTTTTATAAAGGAAAGTATGCGGAGGGCATTGGTGGTCCTCATGTTGGTGTGGATATGATTTGGCCGATGAGTATTGTAATGAGAGCGATGACCTCTAATGATGAACAGGAAATTATTGACTGTTTGCGGATGCTAATTGCTACTCATGCTCAGACGGGATTTATGCATGAAACATTTCATAAAAATAATCCTGAAAAATTTACAAGGTCTTGGTTTGCATGGGCAAACACATTATTCGGTGAATTAATAGTTAAGTTATTTAAGGAAAGGCCAAATATTTTAGCTCTTGTATAATAAGAATGAGTGCTATTTTGAATGTCGAAATGGTAAAAATTAGTAAGATTTTGTAGTAGTAGTGTGCTACCTGGATTGGGAAATCGTATGGTTTCCCTTTCCAAACCTTGTTATAAGGTTAGATTATTAGATTAGGTTAAAAACCAGACTTTCGTCTGGTTTTTTTTATGCATTAACTGTTGTGTTTTCCGAAACAATATCTTTAAACGAGTATTGATATTCCTCATTATAAAGTTTGATATAAAGCTTAATATAGTTTTCGTAAGTCTCCCTTGCTAAACTGTGTTTGCCTTGAATAGAAAGTAGATTACACTTTACTCGAAGAGCAGTTTCATTCATTTGGTCGAATTCAAAAATAACATTTGAGATGGCTAAACGAATGGATGATTCAAAGTTGAATTTCGTCAACATCTCCTCAAGAGTACTCACAATTGTTCCAGTTGTTTTGTCTTTAAAAGAATCCAACCATTCAGGTACTATATCTCGTAGTAGAGTGCCTCTGTGCAATATTTGAATAATCTCTTCTATTTTATCACTATCGTTATTAGTAATTTGATTATTAATACTTTGTTGAATGTTTGCCAAATCGCAAAAAATATTTTCGTCAAGTATCATTTTCCAATAATTATTATCAAAATAAATTTCGACACCCTGAATATCTTCTACAATACTTCGTAATTTTTTGATGTTTACAC
>JBFFMG010000409.1:0-2669 GCA_041554215.1 Labilibaculum sp. | reverse complement strand
AGATCATCAGGGAAATATTTGGGTTGGAAGTTTTAATGGATTATACTGTCTGGAAAATTCCTCCTCCGTAAATGATGATTTAATTTGCTACAAACACAACCCGGAAGATCCGAATAGCATTTCCGAAAATCACCTGCTCAGTGTTTTTGTTGATTCCCAAAATCAACTTTGGATTGGTGCCGAAAACGATGGATTGTATTTATTCAACCGCGAACAGAAGAATTTTACGCACTTCCGGTCCGATGATTTTGACTCTGAAGGCTTAAACGATGAGTCTGTTCAAACAATTTACATGGATAAGTCTGATAATCTATGGGTTGGAACATATGGCGGTGGTATAAATATTTCACCAAAAAATAGTGAAGCCATTATCTGGTTTAAAAATCTGAAAGGAGCCGAACAGAGTTTAAGTAACAATGTAGTAAGCGCGATACTGGAAGATTCGAAAGAAAGGGTGTGGATTGGTACCGATGGCGGAGGATTAAACCTTTTTGACAAAAACAAAAAACATTTCACAAGGTTTAATAAAAATAATTCGAACTTTTCAAGCGATGTAATTTTATCCATTAAGGAAGATAAAAAGCATAATTTATGGATGGGCACCTGGGATGGAGGAATCATAAAATTTAATCCTGGAACCTCAATTTCGGAAACATATACAATAAAGAATAGCAACATTCCTAACAATAGCATTTTTAGTGTTGAATTGGGTGATGACAATGATTTATGGCTGGGAAGTTACCGATCGGGATTGATCCACTTTGATATTGACAAGAATCAGTTCGTATCATATAATCCCAATAACAGTGCTATTTTGGATCGTTATATTTTTATTGTCAGAAAAGACAAAAAGGGTCATCTTTATTTAGGAACGGCAAACGGAATTTCAATTTTCTCACCTGAAAACAATACGTTTACCAACTATCCTTTTGATCAAAATGCCCTAAATAGTCCGAGTCACGGTTTTATTTATGATATTCTCATTGAAAACGATACTTGTATCTGGCTTGGCACACAGTCTGGACTAAATTGTTTCAACCCTGAAACCGGAACTTTTAGAAAATATTATGAAAAGGACGGTCTACCTAATAATGTAGTACGAGGGCTGGTTTTTGATGAAGAAGGAGTTTTGTGGGTTACCACAACAGATGGCATTTGTAAATTTGATTATAAAAACAAAGAAGATAAGAATAAGAAATATGATTCTTATTCGAAAGAAGATGGATTGCAGGGCAATGAGTTTAATTTTAAAAGTACGATGTTGTCGAGCCATGGGAAATTGTATTTAGGTGGAATGAAGGGATTCAACATCATTTCTCCTGAAAAAATAGTTAAAAATTTAAACGTCCCTGAGGTGGTTATTTCAGGATTTCAAATTTTCAACAAACCAGTAGTGCCAAATTCGCCGAATTCACCATTAACCAGAATTATTTCGGAGACTAAAAAAATTACACTGGATTACAATCAAACGGTACTTACTTTTCGGTTTACTGTTATGGACTTTACAAGTCCCGACGAAAACCAGTATGCATACATGCTTGAAAACTTTGATACAGAGTGGATCTATTCAAAAAACAGAAGAGAAGCAACATACACCAACCTTAATCCCGGGAAATATGTACTAAGAGTAAAGGGCTCAAATAATGACGGAGTTTGGAATGAAAAAGGAACATCGCTGGAAATTGAAATATTACCGCCATGGTGGAAAACTATTTGGTTTAGGTTTGTGCTATTCTTAATCATTTCAGGATTGATTGTTCTTGTTTTTTATTTGCGGACAGCGACCCTTAGAAATCAGAAGATGAGATTGGCACGCGAAGTAAAAGAAAGAACAGATGACCTGAATGAAAAGAATATATTGCTGATAAAACAAACGGATGATTTGGCAAAAACAAATACCCAACTAATACAGAATCAGGAAACCATTAACAATCAGTCGGAAGAATTAAAGGTTATTGCAAATAATCTTGAAGAAACCAATGTAGAGTTAGCGTCAATAAATGCGACAAAAGATAAGTTATTCTCGATTATTGCACATGATCTAAAAAATCCTTTTAATATTATTTTGGGATACAGCGAGTTATTAATTGAGAATTTAAAAGAATGGGATGATGAACAAAAGCTTAAAGTTCTGTCCTATCTGCAAACCTCCTCTAAAAACGCATTCAACCTGTTGGAGAATTTGCTTCATTGGTCAAGGAGTCAGAGAGAAATAATTGAGTTTAAACCCTCAAAAATAAATGTAAAAAACATTATTAATGACATATTCGACGAAGTGATTGCTCTAGCTGAGAAAAAGGAGATTGAGCTCGTAAATCTGTGCAGCAACAAAGATTTGGAAGTAAATGCTGACATAAATATGTTAACTTTAATCTACCGCAATTTATTAACCAATGCCATTAAGTTCAGTCATTTTGGAAGTAAGGTATTTTTAAACATTGAAGACCATGACCAAGAATTTGTTCGTTGCAGTGTTAAAGATGAAGGTGTGGGCATGAAAAAGGAGAACATTGAGTCCCTCTTTCAACTTGCAAACACCTCTTTGGAAAAAGGAACAGACGGAGAAAATGGGACTGGACTCGGGCTATTGCTTTGTAAGGAATTTGTCACCCGTCATAATGGAAAAATATGGATTAAAAGCAAAATTAATGAAGGGACAACTTTCTATT
>JBFFMG010000408.1:0-2679 GCA_041554215.1 Labilibaculum sp. | reverse complement strand
TCCTCTTTTAATCCATCCGAAATTTCAGGTGGAATTGAGGCATTGTAATCGTTCTGCAAAGCCTGGGCGCCTATCGCAAAGAGTGCATTGTTAAAATTGATCACATTTTTTGAACTGCGCCAATTATAATTCAGTGTCATTCCATTAACACCAAAACCTTCAAAATCCTGATCCAACTGTTCCGATAATATCTTCCAATCACCATTCCGCCATCTGTAAATGGATTGTTTTACATCTCCTACAACCAAAGAATGATTCCCTTCGGCCAAAGAATTTGTTACCAATGGCCGAAAACTCTCCCACTGCATCGACGAAGTATCCTGAAACTCATCAATCATGAAATGCTTATACACATTCCCAATTTTCTCATATATAAAAGGAGTGTCATTATCACCAATGATACTTCGAAGTAATCGACTCGCATCCGAAAGAAGAAAGATATTTTCACTCTCGGAATACTCCTGAACCTTTTTAGATAAATCGGTGAGTATTCCTAATGTATAAATGTAGCTAAGTGTTTTATCTGTTGACTTGTACAACATCGACTGTTCATCGTAATGATTAACCGCCTTCTTCAATAAATCATTTAATCCAGCATTACAAGCCTCACTTACAGCTTGTTTGGTTGCCGAACTAGCTTTCCCTGTTGTCCATTTATCAGGATTATCAACGGCCGACCGAGCTCTAATTCCCGGGTCCATTTTCCCTCCGTTTCCTAAACCTGACAGATAACCCGCTACACCTGCTTTTCCATAAGCAAACTCGGCAACATCCAATCCGTGTTGTTCCAGTATACGTCTGGTCTCCTCTCCTATTTTATTAAAAAAAGCTTCGAATTCATCTTTAATTTCTTTTAGTATTTTACGATAAGAACTTAAAAACTTTTTATCGGCCAGTTTATCAATTAATTTATCTGAAAAATTTTTAAAATCTTCTTTAAAAACTTCATTACCTACTTCTAAAATTTCCTGTTTGAAATTCCAGTTTTTCCCTTCAATTATTTTTGATTCAGCAAATTCTGTAAGCCATGATCTTAATTGCGGATCTTTATCTACATCCGTAAAAAGTAAATCGGCCACCTCATTTAATACTCGGCGCTGATCCAATTCAATATTATAGCCCATTTGCAATCCAATTTCACGAGTGAAGGATCGAACCACTTTCTGGAAAAAACTATCAATTGTAGTGACTGAAAACCGGGAATAATCGTGAAGCAATCTGTTTAATATTTCTTTAGCTCTGGAAACTAACTCAACAGAATTTAGATTGTGCTTTTTGCATAAATCCTTAGCATAAGGCGAGTTATCCGATTTTGAAAGAAGATAAATCTCCTTTACAATTCGAGACTTCATCTCATCAGTAGCTTTATTTGTAAAGGTAACAGCAAGGATACTTTTATAATTTAATGGATCTTCGAAAACCAGATTTAAATACTCTTTGGTTAGCGTATAGGTCTTTCCTGACCCCGCAGAAGCTCGATATATGGAAAGTTCGGACATATTCTAATTCTATTATTTAATCCGAAAATAGCAATAATAAATCTGCTGTAAGAAACAATGCTCAAATAAAATAATCATTTAACCACAATCCTGCTTGCAATTCTAAATACTAACTAAATGTAAGAATATTCACATTTTACTTAATTAAAAATAGAGTTTAATTTAAAATAACATTAATCACATCCATTAAAAAACACTACTACTCGAATTCACTAACAGAACAAGGAGTACTTATCAATCACCTAAAATCAATCATAATTATTCAAAGTTGTTTAAATTACACTTTACAATAATTCATCATAACAAATCACTATTGACTTCGTCTTATTTTTTACCTAACTTCTTATCTGTTATCAAAATATTCACTATAAACCATTAATTATGAAAAGAATTTTTACTCTTCTTCTTTGTAGTATATTTATTCTATCATCTGGATATGCTCAAAAACGAGAAATTGATACTGATGGTAAATACAAAGGTATTATTCGAATTAAATTCGAACAGAAATCCGATGAAAAAGTAATGGAGTTGCATCAGTTACTTATCGATAGAAGTAAATCAAAAACCAAAAGTGCCGAAGAATTTGTTAAAACAAACATCGCAAATCTTGACAAAGTAAATCAGCAGTTCAAAGCAAATAAAATGCAACGCGTTTTTCGTGATGCTGGTAAATTTGAAGCCAAACACAAAAAATTTGGCTTACATCTTTGGTATGAGGTGGAGTTTACGTCTTCAACTCCGGTATCCCAACTAATCAAATCATATCAGGGCGTTCCTGAAGTCGCAATGGCTGAAGCAATTAACGCAACCAAGCAGATTGAAGGAGTTGAACTTCCTAGTAATGATAATGTACCTGTTCTAACAGCTCTTCCTAGTGGAACTAATGATCCACGTTTTGTTGATCAGTGGCATTACGAAAACACTGGTCAAAACGATGGAACCCCTGGTGCTGATATTAGTTTGCTGGATGCATGGACGGTTGAAACTGGAAATTCAAGCGTAATTGTAGCAATTGAAGATGGTGGTATCGATTTTGATCACATTGATTTGGCCGCAAACATGTGGATAAATCCTGGTGAAATTGCCGGTAATGGTATCGACGATGATAACAATGGATACGTCGATGATATTTATGGCTATAATTTTGCCGATAATACTGGTGAAATTTATGTTGGCGATC
>JBFFMG010000407.1:0-2710 GCA_041554215.1 Labilibaculum sp. | reverse complement strand
TCCCAACGGATGATACTGATCCATCATTTTATGATCCGGACGTTCGGAATGCATGGTAAATCCGTAAAGCATTCTTGACTGACCTACTGCAAAATCGCAGATATCGATCATTTCCTGTACTTCGCCTAGTCCTTCCTGATAGATTTTACCCATTTCAAGACTAACCAGCTTACCCAAATCATCTTTTGCCTTGCGAAGCGCATTTCCAATCTGACGCACTATTTCGCCTCGTTTTGGAGCTGGCATTTTGCGCCATACTTTAAATGCTTCCTGTGCAGTTTCCAGAACTTTTTCGTAATCGGCAGCATCAGCATTTTTCACCTTTGCAATTACAGATCCATCTATGGGAGAGACTGATTCGGTTACTGCACCATTGCAGTTAAACCAATTCGTACCTGTCGAAACTCCTTCGTTAATTGGTTCAATGCCTAAGCGTTTAAGTGTTTCTTTAACTCCAAAATCTTTCATGTCTTTTAGTATGATTTGTCTTTTGGTGGTAGTGTGAATATCCGCCAAAAGGGGGTTAGCATTTTCGTGTTTTTAGATCGAATCTACAAGATAGTGATTGTAAGTGCTTATTGCTATGATTTATATCATATGATTTGTATAAAAATGAGCAAAAATATACCCGAATCGGTAAAGATTCGGGTTCTGATGATATTGATAACTAAAATTTGAGATTTTTAAATTACATCACGAAGTTTCTGAAATGTTTCATGAACTGAACTCTTTCAAAAGCAGCTGGGTCGTTCGATTTAGATTGACTCATTTTGCCTTTAAAATCGCTAATGCTCGAGAAGTTATGTTCTTCCATCCATGCAAATATTTCTTTCGAAAGAGTATCGATGTATTCTGGTCCGTTTTTGTACAATACCGAGGCCAATTGAACCGCGTCGGCACCAGCAAGTAGGTGTTTAATAATGCTTTCGGATGTATGAATACCGGTTGTGCCGGCAATGGAGCATTTCACTCGTTCCGACATAATCCCAGTCCATCGTAAAGAGTTTTTGTAATCGTCAGGACCCGATAAAATTTGTCCGTTGGTTACTGTCAAATTAGTTATGTCGAAATCGGGACTGTAAAAGCGATTGAACATCACAATTCCGTCCACATGGATATCATCCAATCGTTTAATTAGATTCGATAAATTAGAATGATACGGACTTATTTTTAATGCGATGGGAATATCAATTTCTTCTTTTACTGCTTTCAATACCTCGTAGTAAATCTGCTCGTTTTCATCACCTGTTCTGTTCATATCCGTTGGAAGAACAAAAAGATTAATTTCCAGAGCATCGGCACCTGCTTTTTCAATTTCTTTTGCGAAATAAGTCCATTTTTGAGCACTTACGCAGTTAATACTGGCAATAATTGGAATTGAAACGGCCGCTTTGGCTTCTTTTATTAATCTTAGGTATTTTCGAACCGTATCTTCCTGAGGATTTTCATCCATATAGTCGAAAGTTTCAGGGTAAACATATGGACGGCTAGTCATGGCGTGAATTTTCTCATCCATTTCCATGATGATCTCTTCTTCGAAAAGAGATTTAAGTACAATTGCCCCAGCTCCGTGTACTTCCAATTCAATTAATTTATCAATAGAGTCGGTAAGACCCGAACTTGCTGCTATAATAGGACTGCTTAAATCCAATCCAAGGTAATTGGTGGCTAAGTTTGGCATGTTGTAAAAGTTTAGTTTATGTTTTGTGTTGTTATTGCTTCTCAAATGTAGTTTTGAAAGCAGATTATAACAAATCAATAATCTAGATGCTAATATAGAAAATCTTGATGTGAATTGCTAAGCTATTTTTAGACCGAAAAGGAGAGCCTAATTCGCTTTTTGATTGTTGAAGATGTTTTTGTGTCTGAAATCTGTCAATCAGGGAGGCTATAATGGAGCTTCATTTAATTGCGATAATTAAATGAAGTTCAGTACATCCGATGTTTGTTGACTTTGGTGTTGAGAATTAGCCAAAATATTTTTTCAAAAAAATAGTGCTTTTGTTTTGCTGGATTGAAACAAACATCTATATTTGCATCGCATTCAAAAGCAATGCCCAGGTGGCGGAATTGGTAGACGCGCTGGTCTCAAACACCAGTGGGGCAACCCGTGCCGGTTCGATCCCGGCCCTGGGTACAAAAACCCTCGTAAACAGCAATGTTTACGAGGGTTTTATTTTTTGGGGGAACGAATGGGGGAACGTTTGAGAGTTGGTTAGTGTGAGTCATGTTTCGGTTGTGCGAGTGATTTCCTTCTTGAGTATGAGTTCGGAAATGTGGGGCTGGGAATACAATCAAAGTAGTATTAAATATATCCATTGTTATCACCAATTATCCTACTACCCATATTTTTAATTGCCTTATTAGTCCAGCCACTTGCTCCACTTAATTGATTACACACAAATATTCTTTGTTTTTTTGATTGAAATTTATGAATGATTAAATCCCGCTTTCTTTTTTTTCCAATTGTATCAAGGATGATATCCTCTACAAATTCTGCATCAAATAATTCATTCAAAACTTCTTTTAAGTCTTTTTTAAGGTAACTTTTAGCACCAATAATAACATTAGGGAATGATTTGTAGAATTCGTGTTTTAAGAACTCTTTCCTATCTTTTATTAGCCCAGTACCTTCGTTATATTTTGAGGGAATATAATTTAATTCAGTGAGAAAGCATTCGTCAAATATCGACCTTTCAATATATTGTGT
>JBFFMG010000406.1:0-2729 GCA_041554215.1 Labilibaculum sp. | reverse complement strand
TGTGAGCAATGATAATGGGATTCGCTTTTCATCATCTAAATCGTAAGCGATATTCCCCATTACACAATGCCTCTGATAAGTCTTTTTTATCATGGTTTGTGTGCGGGGTTCGTATGAATTTGGCTTTTTTCTCTTGGTAGTTCGAATACTCTCAGGAATATGTCCAAAGTATTGCTCTACCATTTTTACCAATTTGTTGAATTTGATGTTTCCAACCGAACTAATTACTATTTGATCTGTGTGGTAATTGTTCTTAATGAAATTCAGAATATCATCACGTTTAAATTTCTTAACGTGTTTAGGTGTTCCTAAAATATTTCGTCCAATCGGATCATTTTTGAAAATCAGCTCTTCAAAATCATCAAAAATCAATTCCGAAGGAGAATCTTTATAAGAGTTGATTTCGTCAAGAATAACTTCCTTTTCTTTTTCCAGTTCCTTTTCGGGAAAAATGGAATTGAAAGTTATGTCGCTAATTAGTTCTAAAGCTCTTTTATAGTCTTTATCTAAAAAAGTAGTGTAAACACAAGTTTCCTCTTTGGTTGTATAGGCATTTAATTCTCCGCCTACATCTTCCATTCTGCTTAGAATATGGTAAGCCTTACGTTTTGTGGTTCCTTTAAACACAACATGCTCTATGTAGTGAGCAATCCCCCATTCTTCTTCTTTTTCATCACGCGAACCGGTATTTAAAATAATTCCACAATGCGCAACATTTGCATTCACAGAGTGGTGAATTAACCGGATACCATTTGATAATGTGTGAGTTTCGAATACCATATATTAATTTATTAGGGTGCAAAGGTAGTAAGAAGTTTAGATTGTGATAAAATTACTTTCTTATTTTATTGATTTTATTTGGTGATTTTATTTTTTTGCGTACTTTTGCATCGCTCAAGTAAAGAGGGTACCATAGCTCAGTTGGTAGAGCAATGGACTGAAAATCCATGTGTCCCTGGTTCGATTCCAGGTGGTACCACATCCTTTTTCTTTGAGTAAACACCAATAAGGGTACCATAGCTCAGTTGGTAGAGCAATGGACTGAAAATCCATGTGTCCCTGGTTCGATTCCAGGTGGTACCACGAAAAGAGAGAAAAACGCAATGTTTTTCTCTCTTTTTTGTTTTGTAAAGATCTTCAATTTTAGAAAGCATCAATCAGCTCTTCCAATCCTTTTTTCTTGAATTCCCGTTCGGTTGTCGATAATGCTTTTGCAGCTGTTACAACAGGGAATTGTTTGTTTTTAATATATTGCAGAGCAGCTTGAAGATTTGATTCTTCGATATCTCCAAAGTCATGACTTAAATCGTCAGATATTTCATAATCAACAGGAATACCATCAAAATAGCCACCTTGGTCGTTTGCATTGGTAATGGAAAAACTAATTGGCACAATTGCTAAATTTAAAGCTTTCTCTTCAAATACATACATTCCAACTGGTTTCCCATGTGTTTTGCTTCCTATTAAAATTACCTTCTCATTGCCCATGTATGGTGTCAATCCATTAATTACCATTTCGCTTGCCGAAGCAGTTCCTGATGTTGTAATTACAAACACTCTTTCGAAACCATATGCTGCATTCTGTTCTACGAATGCTTCAGTGAAATTTTCACCTGCTTTTGAATTGTTGTGAAATACTTTAGAATAAATATCTCCAACGTACGCATTACCGGTAATTAAATCGGCCAGCAGGTTCGATATGTAGGTGCTGCCACCGCCATTGTATCTTAAATCCAATACAAGTTCTTCTGCATTTTGCTCTTTAAAATAGGTAAAGGCTTCGTTTAATTCATCTTCCGACTTTCCCAAAAAACTATCAAATGCTAGGTAGGCAACTTTGATTCCTTCATAATTTATAACATCTCTTTTCAATACTGTGTTTTGATCCAGAACCTTTTGAGAAGCGGTGATTTCTTTTTGCTCACCTGCATTGTTTTCAAAAATGAAAGTTCCGCTTGATTTATCCAGCTCATTTAATATCTGTTCATCCGTTAAGCTTGAAATGGCTAACTGGTTAATGGTTATTAATTTCCATCCACGGGTAATTCCTGATGAAAATAATGGAGAATCTTCAAAAATGAGCTTCACTCTTAATTCATCATTACTATCAAACTTAAATCCGAGACCATAACCGGTGTAGGTGCCATTCTCGAAGTAGGCTAATAAATCATCAAGGTTGGCGATGTAACTCCAACGATCATTAGTTGAAAGTAAAGCATCAAAATAATCGTTTGCCGATGAGTAATTAGTTGAGCTAATATCTGGTAAATCATCATTCCATAAATACCACTCTTGCATGGTTTTGTCAATTATTTCATAAGCTGTTTTATTATTGCTGGATCTGGGCAATTCATTGTCATTGCTGCAAGAGAAAAACAGTGAGGCAAAAATGACTAAAAGTGAATATTTATTTAAAATTGAGAATTTCATATCGTAATAATTAATGAATTTGAAGTTTTGGTTTATCTTTTAAAAAGACATTTTAGGATCAACAATAATCATACCTAATTGCCAATATAACGAGTGAGATGTACATCTATTGTTTATTTTTATTTAAAATCGTCACTAGATTCAATCTAAATAACATCGTGAAAAATTTGATACTTAAATACATTGATGTTTTAGATCTACTATTTATACTACTTGTTGCTGAGTTTGTTTTGTGAAATACAAATTTTATTTACATTTGTAGCACCAAAATAAAGGGTACCATAGCTCAGTTGGTAGAG
>JBFFMG010000405.1:0-2770 GCA_041554215.1 Labilibaculum sp. | reverse complement strand
ATACTGTTTTCACAAGACAAAAGCATTGCAATCCCAAAAAGGACCACAATGCTTTTGATAATTATATTGATATTTTTCAATGTTCTATTCTGTTAATCTTGCTTTGGTTGATTCATTGATCCAATCGCCAACTTTAAAAGTATCACCTTCTTTAATTCCTTCAAAGAAAGCTTCTTCTTTACGTGGGAAATATTTAGAGTAAGTGTTAATTAATTCACGAGCTTCTTCTGAACATTCAGGGTCAATAGCTTTTGCTTTTAAAAATTTATCAACTGCAACCCAGTATACAGATTGTTTTTCAAGAGCTGATGCTCCATAGTTTTTACTGTATGCTGCATAAGCTTTACCAATAAGTAAGTATGGTTTTCCCCAAGTTGGTCTATACTCAGCTGCTTTTAATGCGTTAGATTTAGCACTGCTATATTGGCTTTGCATTAAAAGGATTGTTGCCAATTTAAAGTGAAGATCTGCTTTAGTATCTGCATCTTGCTCCAACTCAATAGACTTGGCTAAATACTCTTTGCTTTTGTCGAATTCTTTTTTCTTGATAAACATTTTTGCCAAGTTGTGTGCTGCATCAGCATTTGGCTCCAATTCGTATTTTCTTACGGCAACTTCAGCATATAATGCTCCATCTTCACATTCCTGACGATTCAACATTCTTAAAATTTTGTTGATCAGCACCATGTCATCGTGGTTAGCATGGAATTTAGGCGTAAAAATATTGCTTAATGTTTCACAATCAGCAACTCCTGCAGCAAAGAAGATTTGTTCAACGTTTAATCTTGCATTGTTAATATTATCTCTTTTAGCTGTATCAGTTTCGGCATCAATTTGCTTCTTAGCCATATCCATAAATAGAAGGTAATTGTCAATTACTTCTTCAGCTTCAATTAAATTGTTTTGAACTAAAACTTTAGATGCTTCCATGGTGTTGGCAATTACTTTGGCTTCTGAGTCTAATCCTTGCATTTCAATGGATTTTTTCATGATGCTATAAGCCTCTTTAACCGAATTGATGTCTTTACCCTTGTATTCGAATAAATCGCCACCTTTACGACCAAGTAGATAACCTGTAGGATATTTACGATCCTTACCGAAATATTTAATTCGTTTGTCGTAAACCATCATTAATGTATCTACGTATTTTTCATTCTTTGTAGCACGGAATAACCCATCCATTATTTTCACACCATAAATATATGTGGACTTTTGGTAGGCAGGCGCATTATTATAAACGTATCTCCAACCAGGAAGAGCTTCTTTAAAATTTCCTTGTTTCACCATCTCTATGTAAAGAGATGCATTCAAAATTGTTTGAGCACTATCCAGCCCATATTTTGATTCCAGAGTCTGAGCTTCCGCCTTAAATAGACCAGAGAACAAAAGAACCATTGTAACGATTAAAATTCTTGTCTTCATATTACTATTTTTTATAATCAAGTTGCTTTTTGTTTTAAACTAAAAATGACGTTTATATTTTATCTTGAAAAACACCAAGCTTTTAAACTAGGGTTTAAATATAACGAAAGTTTTAGTTTTGTCGGAACTAAAACTGCAAAACTCATACCAAAAATTAGTACAAGTCTTGAAATTGTGTTGAGCAAGCATAAATTAGAGCTCAGTGCAAAACTATAAATAAATTAGAAAGCTGCAAAGAATTACAGCTTATTAAGAGTGAATCAATAAATTAAATTCCAATACTCTATTTAATCCTTGCAATACTATTTCAGGATGAAATTCGACTTTGTTATTCAATAATTTGTTTAGAAAATGAGCATCACCTCCGGTTATTATTACCCGCAAGTCTGAATGTTTGGCTTGTAAATTATCGATGTATGCGTCTATTTCGAAAATTAAGCCGTTTTGAACTCCCGATATGATTGCGTCTTTTGTATTTTTTCCAATTAAATTGAAATCCTCATTTTTCGAAAGCATGGGTAAGTTTTGTGTGAACTCATGCAATGCTTTAAATCTCATTTTTAAACCGGGAGAAATACAACCTCCTAAATATTGTCCTTTGTCATTTACAAAATCAAAAGTGATCGCTGTTCCGGCATCAATCACAAGAATGTTTTTTCCTTTGTGTAATCCGTGTGCTCCAGCGCAGGCTGCCAATCTATCGTATCCGAGCGTACTTTTTGATTCGTATCTATTCTCAAGGGGTGTTTGGATCTCAGAATTAAAAAAAAATACTGTTTTGCATTTCGTTTCTAGTACAGAGATTAATTCTTTAGGGTATTTTCGAACCGAAGATATTATAACATTACAAGTGTTTTCGTGTTCTAGTATTAGGTCTGAAATGAATTCTATTTCTCCCAAAGTAGAAGTTTCAAGCTTAACAATTTGATTCTTTTCAAAGAAGCCTGCCTTTATTTGTGTGTTCCCTATGTCAACAATTAAATTCAAAATAGCTGAATTGATGGTGAATTATTATAAATGTCTTGTAAAATCGCATAAAATTAGTAAACTTTAGGCATATTAATCTTGTGACACTTAGGTTTTTTATATTCGTTTTAAATAAGAGTAGAATTCTATACCTGTTTCTAACACTTGAATAATAGTTTACTTAAAAAGTATTAAATTAAAATCGATTAAATATTCAATTTTAAATTGATGAAGAAAAAAATTTTAATTGTAGAAGATGACAGTTTAATTTCTACCATCTTCCGTATGTTCTTAAAGGAACTTGGATATGATCTTATTGGAATTGTAGAGGATGGTAAAGAAGCGATAAGATTGTGCGAAGAAATGAAGCCTGATATTATTT
>JBFFMG010000404.1:0-2808 GCA_041554215.1 Labilibaculum sp. | reverse complement strand
TGAAATCTTTTGTTGGTCAATTATCTGCACTTTGTGGAGTGTTACTATCTACTGCTGGAGCAGGATGTGGAATCACTTACATTATGGGTGGAGATTTTAAGCAATTAGGAATGACCCTTCAAAACATGACTGGTGGTGTAACCGGAATGATTTGTGATGGAGCAAAATACGGTTGTTCTCATAAAATCGCAGCAAGCGTAAGTGCGGCAATTCAATCATCATTATTAGCAATGAACCACCATTGTTTAAATGGAATGAATGGTATTATTGATGATGACGTGGAAGCTACTATTCGAAATATTGGTCGTTTGGCAAATGAAGGAATGGAAGTCACCGATGAGGTTATTCTGAAAACCATGTTAGAGAAGATGAAGAAAGTTTCCTAAGTAGATTGAAAGAAGAAGAAAAATATGGAAAGAAAAGAAAATATTGAAAGAGTAAAGTGCTTGATTATTGGATCGGGTCCAGCAGGATATACCGCGGGCATTTATGCATCCAGAGCAAATTTGAATCCTGTTGTTTACGAGGGGCTACAGCCTGGTGGACAGTTGACTACCACTACTGAAATTGATAATTTCCCAGGTTATCCTGAAGGAGTTACTGGGTCGGTTATGATGGGCGAATTAAAAAAGCAAGCAGAACGTTTTGGTTGCGATTGTCGTTGGGGTATTGTAACAGAAGTGAACTTGCGCGAACGACCTTTTAAATTGAAGGTTGATGGAAATAAGGAAATTGAAGCAGATTCTGTTATTATAGCAACAGGAGCTACGGCTAAATATTTAGGTTTAGAGAGCGAGGAAAAATACAGAGGTTCTGGAGTTTCTGCATGTGCAACCTGTGATGGATTTTTCTACAGAGGAAAAGATGTTGCCGTAGTTGGTGGAGGAGATACTGCTTGTGAGGAGGCTTCCTATCTTGCAGGTTTATGTAATAAAGTGTATTTGATTGTTCGTAAAGACTTTTTAAGAGCCTCGAAAGCAATGCAGGATCGAGTTTTTAAAACCGCAAACATTGAAATTTTATTTGAACACTCTACTAAAGAGTTAACAGGAGAAAATGGAGTAGAAGGATGTACTTTAATTAAAAAAGGGGGTACTCCAATGCAAGAGGAAGTGAAAATTGCAATTGATGGATTCTTTCTGGCAATTGGTCATCATCCTAATTCCGATATATTCTCTCCATTTATTGATACCGATGAGCAGGGTTATATTCTAACTCAGGCAGGTACTCCAATGACAAATGTTAAAGGTGTTTTTGCTTGTGGTGATGTTCAGGATCCAAATTACCGACAAGCAATTACTTCAGCAGCATCAGGTTGTCAGGCTGCTATTGAGGCGGAAAGATACCTTTCGGATATGAATTAAATAGCCATATGCACCTTTTTGGCACCATAAATAACTTCCATTATTTATGGTGCAAATTTCAGTAAAGCAGGCAATCCCTTATATTTCAGACATGTATTCGTTTTAAGTCAGCGGTTGGGATTGCCGGCTTATTGATATATTATTAGCATATTTTAATAAATTTACCCCATCAAATACGATATTTGATGGGGTTTATTCGTAATGTATTTGAGTCAATTAGCAGCTCTGTTTTTGTTTGTTCCTGAATTTATTTCTCTTATGCAATAGTTTTAGGAGGATTCATTTCGGAATTGTTTGGATCTTTATTAGAAACCTCTTAAATTTCAGCGAAACAAAACAAATCATACCTTGAAAAGAATTTCAATTATTTTCCTTTTGATTTCCCTTACCAGTTTTTTCGCTTTTTCTAAAGTAAAGAATGTTGGGATTCCATTTATTAAGAATTTTCCCAGAAGTCAGTACAATGGAGGAACCCAAAATTGGGACATTGCTCAAACACCTAATGGTATTCTTTATTTTGCTAATAACGAGGGTGTCTTAGAGTTCGATGGTAACCATTGGCGTGTAATTCCAATGCCGAATAACTCCGTGGTTCGTTCCTTGGCAGTAGATAGTTTGGGACAGGTATTTGTAGGTGCATCCAACGAGTTTGGATATTTAAAGCCTGATAGTCAAGGAAAGTTAAACTATCACTCTTTGGTTGATCTTTTACCGGAAAAGGACAGAGGATTTGAAGAGGTTTGGCAAATATTTCCTTACAAAAAGGGAATTCTGTTTCATTCATTTCAAAAAATATTCTATTATCGAGAGGGTTCAATTTCACAAATTAGGAATGAAAATGAATTTCATTTTAGTTTTCTTGTTGATGGTAAGTTCTTCGTAAGAGAACAAAAAAAAGGACTTTGTGTGCTTGATGGTAGGTCGGTAGATTTAGTGAAAGACGGTGAATTATTTGCTGATATAGAAATTGTTAGTTTGCTTCCCTTGTCAAAGAATTTGATTCTTATTGCAACAGCTTTAGATGGCTTGTTTTTATATGATGGAACTCAGATTATCCGCTGGAACAATGAGCTCAGTCAAAGATTCAAAAGAGATCAGGTTTTTACAGGATTATCGCTTGCTGATTCAAAATTTGCTTTTGGAACAGTTCGAAACGGTATTTATATCATTAATAAGGATGGACAAATCATTAAAAATATAAATTCTGAAAAAGGTTTACAAAACAATACTGTTTTAAGTCTGTTTTTGGATCAAAAGGAAAATTTGTGGGTTGGCTTGGACAATGGAATTGATTATTTGGAAATTAGTTCTCCTCTTTCCATTTTTCCAAAAGATAAAGATTTGGGGGCCGGTTATGCTTCAATAGTTCATGATGGGTATTTGTATTTGGGTACAAATACAGGATTATTCACTCGAAAATATGATTTTTCATGGGGTACAAGTA
>JBFFMG010000403.1:0-2837 GCA_041554215.1 Labilibaculum sp. | reverse complement strand
CTGCACGCAACAGAATTGTTAAAAAAATATTCTACTGACATAGGTGATGATCTGGTTAAGGAGTTGATAAATGCAGAACAGAAGGATGAAGCCGGAATTTATGAGCAAAGATTGAGAGTTGAAGCATTAAAGAAACAACTTAATAAATTAATTAGTGGTAAAGCGAAGGCTAACGGTAAGGAGGAGGAGATAAAAAATCTTCTCAGCATATGCGATTATCTTGTGAAGAAATCAGTCTGGATTATGGGAGGTGATGGCTGGGCTTATGATATAGGTTACGGTGGATTGGATCATGTTCTTGCATCAGGTAAGAATGTAAATGTACTGGTACTGGATACCGAGGTATATTCTAATACCGGTGGGCAGATGTCTAAGGCAACACCAAGAGGAGCAGTTGCTAAATTTGCTGCTGCAGGAAAGCGTATCAGAAAGAAAGATCTTGGTATGATTGCAATGTCTTACGGATATGTATATGTAGCTCAGGTAGCTATGGGTGCAAACCAAGCTCAATACATGAAAGCTGTTAAGGAGGCTGAGGCTTATCCAGGACCATCTTTGATCATCGCTTATTCTCCTTGTATTTCTCACGGATTGAAAGCATCTATGGGTAAATCACAGGCTGAAGAGAAAAAAGCTGTTGAAGCAGGATACTGGCATTTGTATCGTAACAATCCATCCTTGGAAAATGAAGGTAAAAACCCTTTCGTTCTTGATTCAAAAGAGCCTGTTTGGGAGAATTTCCAGAATTTCCTATTGGGTGAAGTTCGTTACACATCGTTACAGAAATCATTCCCAGAGCAAGCTAAAGAATTGTTTGTTGCTGCAGAAGAGAATGCTAAGTGGAGATATAAAACATACAAGCGTCAAGCTGCTATGGATTATACTGAAGAGTAAGCATTTTTCTGAATATATAGAGAGGGATTCCATTTTTGGGATCCCTCTTTCTTTTGTGCTTGATTGTCGGATTTTTGCGCTTTTTGTATAACTGAATTCTAGTGATTTATTGCTAATAAATAGGTTTTTATTGAGTTCATTCAGCTTAGTAATTAGTTCTGGGGTGAAATGACAGTAAAAAAGCATTTTTATTTTTCAGAATAAATAAGATCCCAAAGTCCTTTATTTGCAGGGTTTTTTGTTTTAATGTTGATATTCAGATTATTAAATATTGGTTTTTGGTTGAATATATCAAGTCCATTTATTAAATTTAGTAAGAACAGAAATTTAAAATCAAAAAAAATATGGCAAATCTAAATGTTGAATTCATGGGATTAAGTCTAAAAAGTCCCATAGTAGTAGGAGCTAGTACACTTTCAGCCACCGTAGAAGGTGCTCAGGAATTAGAACGCGCTGGTGCAGCAGCAATTGTTTACAAATCACTTTTCGAAGAGCAAATTCAGATGGAAAGGGCGCAGCTGGCCGATGAACTTGATGAGTATGCGGATCGAAATGCAGAAATGACTTCCATTTTTCCTGCAATTGAGCATGCTGGTGCTAAGGCTCATATTATGAGATTATCCGAAGTGAAAAAAAGTGTTAGTATTCCTGTAATTGCCAGCTTAAATTGTATTTATGATGTAACCTGGTTTGATTATGCGAAGCAATTGGAAGAAGCTGGAGTTGATGCTTTGGAGTTGAATTTTTACCAAATGCCTGGTAATGTTGATAAAACAGCGACGCAATTGGAAGATGAAAAAGTGAAAATTGTTGAAACTCTTAAAGAGAGATTGTCAATTCCATTTTGCATCAAATTAAGTCCATACTACACGAATACCTTAAATTTCGTGAATCGTCTCGATCAGGCTGGAGCTTCTGCATTTGTTCTATTTAATCGCTTGTTTCAACCAGAAATTGATATTAATACAGAAAGTCATGTGACTAATTTTAATTTGAGTAATCAAGGTGATTTTAAATTAGGATTACGTTACGTTGGTTTACTTTATAAGAAAATAGCAGGAGGACTATGCGGTACAAATGGAATTTATACTTCTGAAGATGTGGTGCAAATGCTATTAAGCGGAGCCAGTATTGTTCAGATGGTAAGTGCACTATATAAAAATAAGCCATCGCATATAGCACAAGTACTTGCGGAACTCGAACAATGGATGGATAAAAAGGGATATAAAAGCATTGATGAATTCAGAGGTAAGTTATCTGATAGCGAATTGAAAGCTTCTGATATATACTACAGAGCTCAATATTTAGATTTCATTCTTCATCCCGAAGAAATAGTTAATAAGTATCCAATGAGGTAAATATCCAATAATTAATGGAAATGGCCGATTACTAGATCGGCCATTTTTTTATTTGTTTTTCTCTTGAAAAGGAATATTGTAAAACTCTGCAAACGTTTGAAAAACTTAAGTCTAAATCATTTGAAAAAAGACACTTAGATTGTCAGTTCTTTGTTTCCTTTTTTGAAAAAAGAACACTACTTTTGTGTACAATTTTCAACTGCGAACATAAAAAATGCGCATTGAGAATTCAAGATTCTAAAAAATTGAAGTTAATATATAATTGTTATTGAATGCTTTGCTTTTAAGGCAGGAAATTACATTAAAACTAAAAAGCGATAATTATGAGTATGAAGTACGTTTATACTTTTGGTGACGGTAAGGCCGAAGGTAAAGCAGACATGAAGAATTTGCTTGGAGGTAAGGGTGCTAACCTTGCTGAAATGAACCTAATTGGTGTTCCTGTGCCTGCAGGTTTCACGATCACAACTGAAGTTTGTACTGATTACAACAAGCTAGGTAAAGATGCTGTTGTAGCAATGATTAAGGAGCAAGTTGAAGCTGCTGTAAAAGATACAGAAATTGCAATGAACGCTAAATTTGACG
>JBFFMG010000402.1:0-2839 GCA_041554215.1 Labilibaculum sp. | reverse complement strand
GCCGTATTATAAACGTTGTCTCTTTATCGGGACAAAAAGGAATGCCTGGTCAAACGAACTATTCGGCAGCAAAAGCTGGTGTTATTGGCGCAACTAAATCCTTAGCAATGGAAATTGGCAAGAAAAAAATAACTGTGAATGCAGTTGCTCCTGGCTTTATTAGAACAGATATGACGGATGGCTTAGACGAAAAAGAGCTTAAAAAGCTTGTCCCTCTAAACAGGTTTGGAACTGCACAAGAAGTAGCCTACGCAGTATCCTTTTTAGCATCAGATAAAGCAAGTTATATTACAGGAGAAACCATTTCCATTAATGGAGGCATGCACAGCTAGTAGTAAAAAACAGTATTCGACAAAGTAAAAAATATGAAGAGAGTAGTCATTACAGGGATGGGAGTTTACTCCACAATAGGAAAAAATATTGAAGAAGTAAACCATTCCCTTTACAATGGTGTTTCTGGAATTGGAATTGATGCAAAACGAATCGATGACGGATTTAGATCTCCCTTAACTGGAATTATTGAGCGCCCTATACTAAAAGGTGTTTTGCCAAGAAGAATGCGAATTGGATTGCCAGAACAAGGTGAATACGCTTATGTTGCAACCATGGAAGCATTGAAAATGGCTAAAATTGATGAAGATTTTAGATTAAAGAATGAAGTTGGTATTCTTTATGGTAATGACAGTTCTGCAGTGCCGGTAATCAATGCAATTGATATCGTTCGTGCGAAGAAAGATACCACTTTAGTGGGATCAGGAAGTATTTTTCAGTCGATGAACTCATCTATCACCATGAATTTATCGGTTATATTGAAACTAACAGGCGTAAATTTCACCATTAGCGGAGCTTGTGCAAGTAGTTCACACGCTATAGGAATGGCAATGATACTTATTCAGCAAGGACTGCAGGATATTGTAATTTGTGGTGGCGGACAAGAGGTTAATGCTGAATCAATGGGCTCTTTTGATGGATTAAGTGCATTTTCTATGCGAACAGACGATCCAACTAAAGCCTCTCGCCCATTTGATCGGGATCGTGACGGACTTGTGCCAAGTGGTGGTGCAGCAACAGTAATTGTTGAAAGCTACGAATCAGCCATTAAACGTGGTGCGCCAATTTTGGCCGAATTAACAGGCTATGGCTTCTCATCGAATGGTGATCATATTTCGGTGCCAAATGTGGAAGGTCCTACAAAATCGCTCGAAAAAGCACTTAAATATGCAGGCATTCGCCCGCAGGATATCGATTACGTAAATGCTCATGCTACTTCAACTCCTATTGGCGACATGAATGAAGCACAAGCATTGTACAATATTTTCGGTTCCAAAACACCAATCAATTCAACCAAATCGATGACTGGGCATGAAATGTGGATGTGTGGTGCCAGAGAAATTATTTATTCGATATTGATGATGCAAAATTCCTATATTGCACCAACTATCAATTTTGAAAACCCTGATGAACATTCGGCTAAGTTAAATATCTCAGGAAATCGAATCGAAAAAAATATTGATACCTTCCTATCCAACTCATTTGGTTTTGGAGGTACAAACTCAACCTTAATCGTGAAAAAAGTAAAATAACAAGCTATATGACTAAAGAAGAAATAATTGAAAAAGTAGATGCCTTTTTAATTGATGAATTTGAAATTGAAGAGGATCAAATTAAACCTGATGCCAATTTCAAGGATGATTTAGAAATTGAAAGTCTTGATTTTGTTGATATTGTAGTAATTATAGAAAGAGAATTTGGATTTAAAGTAAAAGGGGAAGAAATGACTCACATTCGTCAGCTTTCTGATTTATACGACTATATTGAAGAACAAGTAAAAGTACACGCCTAATGTCTTCATGGGAAGGTAAAACCCGTGGTGGTACAGCTGGATACCGAATATTCATCTTACTATTAAAAAAGGTGAATATTCGGTTTTCTTACGCTCTTTTACGTGGTGTTGCTGTCTATTTTTGGGTTTTTTCGGATAAGAGTCCTTTGATGTATTTCTATCAAAATAGACTTCGGTATGGTAAATTTGATACCTATAAAGCTATTTACAAAAACTATGTAATGCTTGGCGAATGCCTGCTCGACAAAATTGTAGTTATGGCAGGAATTAAAAACAAATTTACCTTCGACTTTGATGGAGAAGAATATTTGCACGCTCTGGCTAAAGATAAAAAAGGAGGTGTTTTAATTGGAGCACATATAGGGAATTGGGAAATTGCCGGACATTTACTGACTCGAATTAACACCAAAGTACATGTTGTAATGCTTGATGCCGAGCATCAAAAAATTAAAGACTTGATGCAAAATGTACTGCGGAAAAAACAAATGTCGATTATTCCGATAAAAAATAATTTTGATCATTTGTACGCCATAGAAGAAGCGCTTAAAAAGGGCGAATTTATAGCTCTGCATGGCGATCGTTTTTTACCCGGATCTAAAACAATTAGTAATGAATTCTTAAATCAAGATGCTCAATTTCCAAGCGGACCATTTTATATGGCATCTAAATTTGGTGCTCCGGTTTGTTATGTTTCAGCAATTAAAACAAGCAGATACCACTATCATTTTAAGGCGACAAAACCAGAAGTACTCTCGTACCCTAACAAGCTAAAAACTAGAAATCAAGATCTAAAAAATATGATTAAACCTTATGTGAAGAATTTGGAGCAAATTGTTCTTGAAAATCCGAATCAATGGTTTAATTTCTATTCATTTTGGAGTGGTAAAAACTCTATAAATAAAGACCTTTAAAAGCAAAATATATGAATTTTGGTAATGATAATAAGACTGCTTTACAAGCAAAATTTGATGCTCAAAAGATTGCTTTTGGCCCCAT
>JBFFMG010000401.1:0-2870 GCA_041554215.1 Labilibaculum sp. | reverse complement strand
GTTGGCCTTTTGGCGGACCTGATGTTGGGCTAAAAGACGCGGCCGGTCGATTATTAATCAAGGAATTTAAATTATCGACAGGACAACAATTCAATCAATTGATTGTTCCTGATGAAAAAAAGCAAGCAGAAACTGCAAGATTAACAAGTTTAATGGCTTTTTCCGAAAAAGGTGAAAAATTAGACCTGACAGATAAAGTGATCAACCAAAAACTTGATTGGAAAGCAACTGTTGGTAAATGGACATTAATTGCTCTTTTCGAGGGAAACACATTCCAACAGGTTAAAAGAGCGGCTCCTGGTGGCAAAGGCTTGGTTTTGAATCATTTTTCAAAAGAAAGTGTAAAGAAATACCTGAGTAAATTTACGAAAGCCTTTAACGAAAGCGGTGCGCCTGTTCCCAATTACTTTTTTAATGATAGTTATGAAGTATATAATGCAGACTGGACTCCAGGGTTTCTTGATGAATTTGAACAAATACAGGGCTATAAATTACAGGATTATCTTCCTCAATTTTTAGATACAACAAGAAACGAAGCTACAGCAAGAATCGTTTCGGATTACAGAGAGACTCTTTCGAAATTATTACTTGAAAATTTTACCAAACCCTGGACTGAGTGGGCACACAAGCTGAATAGCAAAACCCGTAATCAGGCACACGGTTCGCCGGCTAACTTAATTGATATTTATGCCGCAGTAGATGTACCCGAATGCGAAGGATTTGGATTGTCCGACTTTCACATTAAAGGGCTTCGTAAAGATTCATTGACACGTCATAATGACTCCGATTTTTCAATGTTAAAATACGCTTCATCTGCGGCTCATATTTCAGGAAAAAAGTACACTTCATCAGAAACATTCACTTGGCTTACTGAGCATTTCAGAACCTCCTTCTCGCAATGCAAACCCGATTTGGATTTGATGTTTCTGTCAGGCGTTAACCATGTTTACTTTCATGGAACCACCTACAGTCCTGCGGAAGCGGCCTGGCCGGGATGGAAATTTTATGCTTCAATGGACATGAGTCCTACCAACCCATTATGGCGCGATGCAAAACCCTTTTTTAAGTACATCTCACGTGTCCAATCCTTTTTACAAATGGGAAAACCCGATAATGATTTTCTGGTTTATTTGCCTGTTTACGATATGTGGCACAAAGTGGATGGTAAATTATTACAATTTGACATCCATAAAATGAAGGAACGAGCTCCTGATTTTATTAAGGTGGTCAACCAAATTAGTAAAGCAGGTTACGATATGGATTATATTTCTGATGCATTTATTAAATCTACTGAATTTAAGAATGGACATCTTACCACATCAGGAGGAACTTCGTACAAAGCTTTAATTATACCTGCTGTAGATAAAATGCCGGTAGAGGTTATTAAAAAATTGATGGATCTGGCTAAGCAAGGTGCACAAATTGTATTCATGGGGAATTACCCTAAAGATGTTCCCGGATTTGGAAATCTGGAAAATCGCAGAATTGAGTTTAAAAATATAACAAACACACTCCCAGCAGTTAATTTTCAGAAAACAAATACAACGACTTTCCATATAGGAAAAATTATTACCGGAACAGATTATAAGAACACTCTTGCTGCCACGGGAGTTATTGCCGAAGAATTTAAAACAAAAGCGAATCTTCAATACATCCGCAGAAAAAATAACAAAGGACATCATTATTTTGTATCTGCACTAAAAGCTGAGGATACAGATAGCTGGATTACTTTACCTAAACAAGCTGAATCTGTCGTATTTTTCAATCCTATAAATGGACAAAAAGGAAAAGCACAATTAAAACAAGTTGATGGCAGAACAAAAGTAAGGTTGCAGTTAAAATCTGGAGAATCATTGATATTACAAACATTTTCAACAAAGCTTAACTGTGAAAAATGGCCTTACCTTATGGAAACCGGCAGTCCGTTTGTACTGAACAACAACTGGAAAATATTCTTTAAAGAAAGTAGCCCAGCCATTGCTGATACCTTTGCGATTCCAAAACTAATTCCTTGGACTGACCTAAATATTGATGAAGTAAAAGATAATATGGGAGTCGCAGTATATTCAACAACATTTACGATTAATAAAGAAAAAGCTGACGACTGGATTCTTGATCTCGGAGATGTTAGAGAAACAGCCAGAGTAAAACTAAATAATATTGATATTCAAACACTATGGTCGGTTCCATACCAGATTGAAGTTGGCAAATATCTTAAAAATGGTCTTAATTCTATAGAAATAGAGGTGACAGGTTTACCTGCCAATCATATCGCTAATTTAGATAGAAAAGGTGTTCAATGGCGCATTTTCAAGGAAATTAATTTGGTTGACCTTAATTATAAAAAAACAGGTTATGCGAATTGGAAAAGAATGCCTGCCGGCTTAAACAGTGAAGTAAAATTAATACCCTTTAACTTTTCCAATTAATAATAGCATAGATACAATATGAAGACTATAAAAATTATCATACTACTATTTTGCAGCTTAAACGTGTTCTGTCAAACTAATTCTTCAATCCCTACATTTAAATGGATGGAAAAAGTGGGCAGTCATACTTTTCCTGCGCAGAACACAATATTTCAGGTAGAAGATTACGGGGCTGTTGGAGATGCACTTGTATTAAACACCAAAGCCATACAAAAAGCAATTGACGAAGCTGAAGCAGCAGGTGGAGGAACAGTAACTTTTAATCCAGGTGTTTATTTAACGGGATCTTTGTTTATCGGCAACAATGTTAATTTCAAAATCCCCAAAGGAACCATGCTTATAGGAAGTCAAAATCTGGAAGATTATAAGATGATTGATACCCGTGTTGCAGGAATTGAGATGAAATGGCCGGCTGCCCTTGTCAATATTATTGACAAAAAG
>JBFFMG010000400.1:0-2898 GCA_041554215.1 Labilibaculum sp. | reverse complement strand
TGAAGGCTGTGCTGCAACAAGATAGCGCATTTACAATTCCAATTCAGGAGTTGAAAAGAATTCCTATTGAGAACAATTTAGTAGAATCCAGTTCCGATTTACAAATAATAAAACTAGAATGCGAACAGCAATACTCCTTACTCGGTTTGGAAAAAAACAAGCTTCTGCCGGATATATCCCTTGGCTATTTCAGAGGAAGCAATAAGTATTCTAATTCTGAAACCTACCAAGGTTTTCAAATTGGATTAGCAGTCCCATTATTTTTCGGGGAACAAAAAGCGCGAATTAAAGCCAACAAAATTGCTTTAGACATTAATCAGAACATGAGGACAGATTTTCTAATTAATCGAAAAGCAAAACAGGAAGAATTACGAATAGAGTTGATCAAATTTGAAGAATCTCTCCAAAACTATGAAGATTCTGGTCAGAATTTAAGTGATGAAATCATAAGAACAGCGCAGAAATCTTATCAAATGGGCGAAATGGACTTTTTTCAATTTGCTGTAAGCATCGAAAATGCACTAAATCTGACCCTAAATTATCTCGACAATCTTGCTCAGTACAATTCACTTGCTCTTGAAGCCAACTATCTAAATAAATAAAAACCCATTATCATGAAAAATTATATCCTTCTGGCCTATATATTATTTACAATGCTGTTTTTTGCATGCCAGCCAAAAACACCTCCCATTAATCCTGTTATTAATGAGAGTGAACAATTGATTCATATTTCTCAACAACAATTTAATTCAGAGAAGATGGAAATTGGGACGATGACTACCCATTCCTTTCAAGACGTAATTTCCTGCAATGGATCTATTACAGCACCTCCCAATGGAATCGCCAGCATAAGTACATCTATTGCCGGTATTGTTAAAAGTATTCATTTCGCTCCAGGCGATTATGTGAAAAAGGGGCAGCTATTGTGTCAAATAGAATCCAACGATTTAATTGCCCTCCAACAAGATTTTGCAGAAACTTCGGCACAACTATCTAACTACAAATCTGACTACGAAAGAAATTTAGCTCTACATCAGGAAAAAATTGGCGCAGAAAAAAATCTTATTTCTTCCGAGAGTATTTACAAAGCTACAAAAGCAAAATATGAGAGTTTAGAATTGAAATTAAAAATTCTTCAATTGAATCCAAACAAAATTAAAGAAGGTGATTTTTATTCTTCATTGTCATTAACTGCGCCTATAAATGGCTATATCACTAATTACAATTTAACTCTTGGTGAATTTGCAGAACAACAAAAATCTTTGATTGAAATTGTGGATACCGATCGACTCCAGGTTCAAATTTCAGTATTCGAAAAGGATATTCAACAACTTAAAATTGGACAGACTTTACATTTTAAAACCCAAAGTAATTCGGAGGAAACATACATGGCACATTTGAGTTCAATTGGAAAAAGTATTGATTCTAAGACAAAAACAGTAATTTGCTTGGCTAACATTGAAGAAAAGGCAAAAGGAAAATTATATAACGGTTCGTTTATAGAAGTTGAAATTACGACTAATGAAAAAGATGCAAAGGCACTTCCAAGTCATGCAATTCTTAAATCAGGCCCCGACCGATATGTTTTTGTAATTGATAAAAGTGATGACCAAAACTATTATTTGCGCAAGGAAAAAATTGAGATTGGAACAGAGTCAAAAGGTTTTACAGAAATTATAAGTTCTCAAAATTTAGCTAAAGTTATTACCGAAGGAGCTTACAACATTTCCCTCGAATAACTCTAACAAACATGTTTTCGATATAAATTAGAAAGTAAGAAATAGTTCTCTTCCAAACAGAATCTATTTCTTACTTTTACCTGATGATTTCAACACAATATCTTCTGCTCTCACTATTTTTAGTGTTATGGTGCTTTTTTCACAGCAGTTTAATTTCAAACCGTTTTCTAGCATTTATCCAAGCTAAATTGGGTAAATACTTCCGAACATACCGTATATTATACAATTTGTTTTCACTGATCACATTCTTACCATTGGTTTGGTATTCTTATTCATTACAAAGTGAACTAATTTTTGACTGGACTGGCTATTTTCAAATTGGCAAAATACTGATCTTACTAACTTGCTTTTTTCTGTTTTTTGCAGGATCCAGATCATACGATCTATGGTCTTTTTTAGGCTTTCGCCAGATTCAACAATCAAAACATCATAAAACATTGTCTGATGATGGTAATATAAGCATTGCAGGAATACTCAGCGTCATTCGTCACCCATGGTACACTGCAACTTTCTTATTTTTATGGTCACGAAATTTAGATGTTAGCACATTAATTGTAAATGTAATTTTCAGCATTTATTTGCTTATTGGTTGCTATCTGGAAGAAAAGAAACTAGTTATTGAATACGGAGAGGAATACCGTATTTACCAGCAGAATGTATCAATGCTATTTCCCTGGAAATGGTTGAAAACAAAACTAATTGGATAAAATATGGATTATCGTGACGAAGTATTTATTGCTGTTGCAGAAAACCTGAATTTTTCGAAAGCAGCCGAAGAACTATTCATTAGCCAACCAGCAGTTACCAAACACATTAAGGAACTGGAAAGCAAATTAAGTACCGCTCTTTTCGAACGAAAAGGAAACAAGGTTTACCTAACCAAAGCGGGCAAATTAGTGTATCGCAGTCTTAAACAAATAAAACAACAATATCGCGATTTGGAATATGAGTTGGGCAGATTGAATGAGGCATTTAATGGTTCTTTGCGGATTGGTGCCAGTTCAACAATTTCTCAATACTTGATTCCATCGGTTATTGCATCTTTTCATAGACGCTACCCAAAAATAAAATTGGATTTATTCAATGGAAATTCTTTTGAGATGGAGCAGAAATTGCTCGATAATGAAATTGATTTGGCTTTGGTCGAAAATGAGAATTC
>JBFFMG010000399.1:0-2947 GCA_041554215.1 Labilibaculum sp. | reverse complement strand
TGAAAATGAGGATCTTATTATATTGTAGTTACTGATGCTCTAGTGAAGATCAATTTCATAAGGAATGCGAGCTTGTATTCCTCCAAGTTGAATTAGATCCTGAGTTTTTTGATAGGTGTTGTAGAAACTTCCTAGTTCGTTTTTAAGAATTTTGGTAGTAGCATTTCCGGTCAAGTCATCAATTATTGTCTGAAAAGGATCTTTTAATTTTGGCAGAGTAACAATTGTGTACTCTTCAAGTCCAGCTTTTTCTTTGGCTATTTGTATTGCTGTTTCCAATCCTCCTAGCACATCAACCAAACCATTTTTTTGTGCATCCATTGCATTCCAAACTCTACCTTGAGCAACTTCATGTACCTGTTCAACAGTCATGTTACGACCTTCAGCCACTCGACTTAAAAAGATGTCGTAACCGTTATTGATAATATTTTGGATAATGGCTTCTTCTGTTCGAGTAAATTTTCTGGATGAAATAGGTAACATTAAAGGATAACTACCTCCAAAAGCAGCATGTTCATTAGTGCCATAAGAATCAGTTGTCAAACCAAATTTTTCTTTGATTAACTCTTCACCTGAAAAGAACAAACCATAAATTCCAATCGAACCCGTAATCGTATTTTTATCAGCAACAATAGTGTCAGCAGGACAGGCGATATAATATCCCCCCGAAGCAGCAACATTTCCCATTGATGCAATTACAGGTTTTACTTCAGATGCCAATTTTACTTCTCTCCAAATAAAATCAGATACATTTGCATATCCTCCCGGAGAGTTAACCCGTAATACAATCGCTTTAGTTGTAGAGTCAAGACGAGCTTTACGTATAGTTTGAACTAATTCTGGACCAATAGAACTTTCATTTTGTTCCAATCCTATGGCACCACTAGCGTAAATAACAGCAATTTTATTTTTAGAAAATGTAAAGTTTGGATTTGGAGCCTTTGCGTAATCAGCAGTATTTACCAATCTCAGTTTTTTATTTTCTTTAATGTCGGATAGTATTCTAAGTTTATCCTCCATTTCATCTTCATAGATAACTCCGTCGATTAAGCCATATTTTTCAGCATCGGCAGCTTTTCGAATGGCTACTTCATCAATCAGTTGATTCAGTTTTTCAACAGTAATATTTCTTTCTTCGGATATTCCTTCCAAAAGTTGATTCCACATTGCTCCAACATAAGCCATGGTTTGTTCACGACTTTCCTCACTCATATCATCACGAAAGTATTGTTCGGTTGCCGACTTGTATTTTCCAACTCGAATAACTTGAGCTTCAACTCCAATTTTTTCAAGAAATTTTCTGTAGAAGGTTCTTTCTCCACCCATTCCCAATAGAAATAGTCCTGCTTCCGGGTTAAGAAATATGCTATCCGAAATAGAAGTTAAGTAGTATGCTTTTTGCGAAAATCCAAAATTGTTGTAGCTAACGATGAATTTACCGGTTGTTTTGAATTCCTTTAGTTTATTTCTGATTTCTTCAATAGATGCCATTCCACCAAAATTGGCTGGAACATCAGTTAAATTAAGGTAAATTCCTTTTATTTTCTCATCTGTTTTTGCTTTCTCGATATTTTCAAGAATCGTGTTTAATCCAATATTTGAATTAGGACTCATCGATAAAAAATCGAAATCGGCTAATGGATTATCAGAACCACGATCGACTAATTGGTTATTTAGTTTTATCTCTAGAATACTTTTGTCTTTTACGGTGACAGTCTTATCGCCACTCGCTGCAATTCCAGCAATTATCATTATTCCGAGGAATAATAATATAAAACCGCCAATAATAACTCCTAGGATGGAGGCAAAGGTAAATTTGAAAAAACTTTTCATGTGCTATATATTTTATGGATAATCAAATAATTACAAATAGCTCTAAATTTATGTAAATTTAGATACAAACAAATATATTTAATTTACCCGAGATAGGTTTAGTGTGGTAAGGTATTTTCGATATACATTTTGATATGGAGGTTTTCTTTGTTTCTTTTACCGATAAAATAAGAATTTCATATGGCGAGAGTATACTTTTTATTGGGAGGCAACCTGGATAATAGAGAAATGATTCTTTCTGAGGCAATTTCGAAGATGAAATTGGTAATAGGAGAGTTGGTGAGTAGTTCTTCAATTTACGAAACAGAGCCTTGGGGTTTTGAACATGAACAGAATTTTTTAAATCAGGTTGTAGTATTTTCATCGAAATTATCAGCAATCAAAATATTGGATAGAACGCAGCAAATTGAAAAAGATTTGGGACGGATTCGTAAGGAAAATCAGTACAGTGAAAGAACTATCGATATTGATATTCTTTTTTACGACGATCAAATTATTTCTGCGGAACGATTGATTGTGCCGCATCCTAAAATTCAGGAAAGATTATTTGCTTTGATTCCTTTGCTCGATGTAGCTTCAGACTTAATTCACCCTGTTGAGTTAAAAAGCATAAAGGAATTGCATGACGAATGTGCAGATAAAATGGAAGTGAAAAAGTTTAAGTAATAAAAAAAGGGTTGCTTTTAAAAACAACCCTTATTCTGATAAATATTTTATCTATCCCAGTTTAGCACCAAATGCAAGGTCACCTGCATCACCACAACCTGGAACAATATATGATTTCGAATTTAGATCTTTATCAACAGCTCCCATCCAAATTGTAATATTATCGTTAGGAAGTTTATTTTTGATAAACTCAACACCTTCTTCACTACCAATTACAGCAACAATGTGAACGTGTTTTGGAGTGCCTTTGGTTAGCATTGCCTTATAAGCCAATTCCATTGAAGAGCCAGTAGCCAACATTGGATCAGCAAGAATTACAACTTTACCATCTATTGATGGGGATGAAATGTATTCAAAATTGATTTTGAACTCACCATCGTCTGAATATTTTCTATACGCAGAAATAAAGGCATTTTCCGATCTGTCGAAGTAATTTAAAAGACCAGTG
>JBFFMG010000398.1:0-2955 GCA_041554215.1 Labilibaculum sp. | reverse complement strand
CATGCTTTACAATTCATCAATTCATCCAGGTAATTTTCTTTCACTGAGGTTGGATGAAGTCCCATCATAGGCACACACATTTCAGGAAAAGCTTTTACCAAACCATTCATTTTCGGAATCGAATCAGAATCAATATTAGGAAGAAGAATTTTTTTAATATTTACCTCTCTGCAATTTAAGATGATTTCTTCAATATCATTTTTAAACTCATCTGAATATATATGGGAATGAGTATCAATCAATTTCATAATTCTCTACTTTTCTGCAAACATATATAAACAGTAAATACTTCCCAAATTAATACTGAGCGAATGTCAATTAAAAAAAGCCGGCAAAGCCGGCTTTTTATATGTTAGGCAATGCAATTATTATACACAACCTTGAGCTAGCATAGCTTCAGCAACTTTTACGAAACCACCAATGTTAGCACCTTTAATATAATTAATGTGTCCATTCTCAGTACCGAATTTCACACAAGTGTCATGAATATCTTTCATGATACGACCCAACTTCGCGTCCACCTCTTCAGTAGACCAGTTGAAACGCATGGAGTTTTGAGACATCTCTAAACCTGATACAGCAACACCACCAGCATTAGCAGCTTTACCTGGAGCAAAAGCCATTGCATCTACTAAATAGAATGCTGCATCTGCAGTACAACCCATGTTAGAAGTTTCAACAACATATTTACATCCATTTGCTTCTAGTAATTTAGCATCTTCTAAATTCAACTCATTTTGAATTGCACAAGGGAAAGCTAAATCAACTTTAACCTCCCAAGGTTTTTTACCTGGGAAGAATTGAGCACCAAATTTTTCTGCATAAGGAGCAACAACATCGTTGTTTGAAGCACGAAGATCCAATAAATAATCAATCTTCTCAGCATCTAAACCTTCTTTGTCATATACGTATCCATCAGGACCAGAAATGGTAACAACTTTTGCACCTAACTCAACTAATTTAAGAGCAGCACCCCAAGTTACATTACCAAAACCTGAAAGAGCAACAATTTTACCCTCTAGAGTTTCATTGTTTTCAGCCAACATATGTTGAGCGAAATATACAGCACCAAAACCAGTTGCCTCAGGACGAATTAATGATCCGCCAAACTCAAGACCTTTACCAGTTAATACTCCAACAAATTCGTTACGAATTCTCTTGTACTGTCCGAATAAATATCCAATCTCGCGACCACCTACACCGATATCACCAGCTGGTACATCTGTATTAGGACCAATGTGTCTGCAAAGCTCAGTCATGAAACTTTGACAAAAACGCATAATTTCATTATCAGATCTTCCTTTAGCGTTAAAATCAGAACCTCCTTTACCACCACCCATAGGCAATGTTGTTAAAGAGTTTTTGAATGTTTGCTCAAATCCTAAAAATTTTAATGCACTTAAAGTAACTGATGGGTGAAAACGCAAACCACCTTTATAAGGTCCAATTGCACTATTGAATTCAACGCGGTATCCACGATTGATTTCTACATCACCATTATCATTGATCCATGGTACGCGAAACATAATTGTACGTTCTGGCTCACACATTTTATCAAGAATCTTAGCAGCTTTGTACTTAGGATTTGCATCATAAGTATCCCAAACTGTTTCTACTACTTCCTGAACTGCCTGATGAAATTCTGCTTCTCCAGGAGTTTTGGCCTTTAGGCCTTCCATGAATTCATTAATCTTTGCTTCCATTCCAAACTATGTTATGAAATTAATTTAGTATTGTGTTGTATTAAATATTAGTTCTTACTGTCAAAAGTATATATTTTTTCATAATCGCAAATTATATTCGTAAATTTTTTACAACGTTTCCGTAAAAGTTTTATTACTGATTATCAGCACGTTAATCGCTTTAGCTTTCTGCTCTACAACATCAATTTAAAAAAAATGATAAAATTCATGAATTCAAAGCGTAAATTTTTCCCGGAAGAGACTTTATCACGCCGTCAAATTCTAATTTCAGAAGCAAACTTGACACTTTACTCATCGGAAATGAACTTTTAAAACATAGACTATCTATAGCCATACTTCCTGTCGTATTAAGTATCTGAACCAAAGTCTCCTCTTCGGGAGATAACTCAATAAATAATTTGGTTTGAACAATTTTAGGCTTCCCTTTCTCATTTTCCCATCCCAAGATATATTCCAAATCGGAAATACCCTCTATGAGATGAGCCTGATTGGTTTTTATTAATTTGTTACAGCCAATAGAACTTTTATCGGAGCATCGCCCGGGAAATGCAAATACATCTCTATTGTATGAGTTCGCAATATCGGCTGTTACCAAAGAACCGCCTTTGGCTGCCGACTCAATAACAATAGTTGCATCTGCCATGCCTGCAATGATTCTATTTCTACGAACAAAATTCTTAGGATCGAATTTACTTTTGGAGGTGAATTCACTAATTAATGCACCTTGGTTTACGATCTCCTCTGCATATCTTTTATGTTGCGAGGGGTACATGATATGCAATCCATGGCCGATTGCCGCAACAGTTTTCAATTGGCTGCGCAAAGCTGCTTTATGCGCACAAATATCGACTCCATATGCCAAGCCACTTATAATTAAAGGCTTATTCTCTCTTTCGGATAAATCCTGTATTAGCTTATTGCAAACCTCCCGACCATAATCACTGGCATTCCTAGTTCCTACAATACTAATAGCCCGCGCTACATTAAAATCAGTATTTCCTTTATAATATAGTGTGCAAGGTGAATCTGCACAATTCAATAGCCTTTGCGGATAATCTTTCTCCAAATAAAAACTGACTTTAATTTGATTATCGGCTATGAATTTTAGTTCTTCCTCAGCCAATTGAAGAGATAATTCTCTATCTAATTTATCGATAAACGAATTTCCTATCCCCGGAATTTTAAGCAAATTTTGCTTCTTCTCCTTAAAAAGGCCCTCAACACTTCCAGTATAGGCAATAACTTTCTTAGT
>JBFFMG010000397.1:0-2958 GCA_041554215.1 Labilibaculum sp. | reverse complement strand
TGAATCTCTTTAAAGCATTTCGAAAAATAAGACGTATCGTTAAATCCTGTTGAGAAACAAACATCGCTAATAGTAACGTCGGGATTTAATAAAATCTCCGATGCCATTTTAATTCTTTGGGTTCTGATGAATGCTGTTGCTGATAAGCCAGTTAATGCTTTCAATTTACGATGAAGTTGTGTTCGACTCATTAAACTTACTTCACAAAACTGATCGACCGTAAAGTCGGGATTAGGCAAATGCTTCTCTAAAACTTCTTGCAAAATTTTAGCGAACTTTTCTTCTTCCGACTGAAATACCAGGCCTAATGGATTAATAACAAGTTCCTTTTGAAATTTCTTTTGCATTTCTCTTCGCGTGGCAATTAGTCTTTCAACCTTTACAATTAATGCTTGTGCATTAAATGGTTTCACAATGTAATCGTCTGCCCCCGACTTAAGTCCTTCCAACTCATTCACATCACCAACTTTAGCAGTTAATAAAATGATTGGTATGTGGTTGGTTTTCACATCCGTTTTTAAACAAGCACAAAGCTCAACACCACCAACTTTTGGCATCATTACATCAGAAATAATCAAATCAGGAATATGATCCATAGCCATCTTAATTCCTATTTCGCCATTTTCTGCTTCTAAAATTTTGTATTGATGAACAAAATACGTTTTAATGTACTTTCGCATGTCAAAGTTGTCCTCAACAATCAACAATACTGGTACATCTGCCAATTTTTCATCAATTTCCTCATCACAAATCAATTCCGATTTTAGTTCAATTACTTGCTTTTCCTCCTCTTTCATTGGCTCTAAAGAAATTTCATCGACCTTAAAATGTGTTTTCAAGCTGGGCAATACTAAATCAAACTCGATCACCTGATTTTTGCTACAACTAACGGCAATAGGTGCTCGATATAAAGTACAAAGCTCTTTTACCAACGAAAGTCCAATTCCTGTTCCCTGCGTTTCATTTTCTTCGGCACGATAAAAACGATCAAAAATATGAGATAATTCTTCCTTTGTTAGGGTACAACCAGAATTACTCACCGTAATTTTGCAATAGTTTTCAAAAGCGTATAGTTTCATTTCTACCTCGCCATTTCTAGGTACAAACTTAAAAGCATTGGATAGCAAATTCGTGACTATTATCTCTACAATATTTTGATCAAACCAAACAATCCCAGATTCATTTATCTCCAATTGATAATTAACTCCCTTCTCGAAAGCCTGATAGGTAAAAGCATTTGAAATCCCTTTAAGTAAGTTCGATAAATCTCCTTCTTTCGCACTAATTTGAAAATGACCGGCATCAATTTTCGAAAGATTCAAGAGTTGATCAACCAAGGAAAGTAATCGTTCCGAATTACGCAAAATTAGCTTCATCTCATCCTGCTCCTCTTGACTATGGCTTCGGGTTAAGTATTTCTCAACTGGTCCTTTAATTAATGTTAATGGTGTTCTAAATTCATGGGAAATACTACTGAAAAATTTCGATTTCATTTTATTAATACTCTCTAACTCTCTAGAAACCTTTTGCTTATTCTTGTATAAATAATAGAAAAATGCAGCCAATCCTCCAAAGAGCAATAGTAAAACGCCAAACTGATTTCTTTGCATTTTCTTAGACTCTCCAATCAGCTGATTTCTTGCATTTAACAATTCAATCTGATGTGTTTTATTTTCGGATTGATATTTAAATTCCAAATCATTCATTACACGCACTGATTCACTGTTGTATAATGAATCGGTATAATTTTTATGCAATAAAAGAGCATCGCTTGCCTCCTGAAATCTTCCTGTGGCATAATAGATTTCATACAAAACCTGATTTGCAAACATCAAATTGTCAATTGAATGAATTTCCTTTGAAATTAATCTTCCCTCCAACAAATCCTTCTCAGCTTCATTGTATCGTTTTAACTTCGAACAAACATTACCATGTTGAATTAGAATTGTACTTAAATAACGCTGATCCTTTTTCTTTCGTTGTAAATTAAGTGCTTTCTCAAAATACACATATGCATTTTCATATTCCTTTTGAAACATATTTACTTGCCCCAATAGCTGATAACAAATTCCTTCTCCTATGGGGTTGCCACGAAACCTTGCCAACTCTAAGGATTTATTAATATAGTAATTAGCAGAATCGGCCTCCTGCAAATAGAGATAGGCTTCTCCAACATTTCCGTAACTAATCTCTAAATGATATTTATTATCGCTACTTAAGCCAAATTTTAATGATTCCTTGAAATACGATAAAGCTTTATCATATTCTTTTTGTACCAAATAAATATTTCCAATTCCGTTTTCGGCGATGGCCTTTCCATATAAGTTGTCGGTGTATTTTGTAGTATTAATTGACGAAACAAAATAATTAAGAGCCTCCTCATTCCGATCCGTTTTTCGACAAACCACTCCTAATTCATTATAAATCCGGCCTAACTTGTAGTGATCTTTTATTTTATGAGCAAAGGGTAAAGATTTCTGATAATAAATTTTAGCAGAATCGTAGCCATGTGTATAACGATGATTTACTCCTATTCGGTAATATATTTCGGCCAAACCTGTAGTATCCTTATCGATTTTTATCTTATTTAAAAGCAAATGTAAATAGAAAGGATATTCATCTTGTAAGATTTTCCTATTCTCCGCAACTAGCTTAATCACGGTATCGGAATTTTCCATTTTCCCCTCAATCATTACCAGCTCATTAATCGCCATTTTTAAGCTGTCCAAATCATTAAACCTGTTTTTCTTATAATCATCCGCAGCAAAAGCTCCACTAATATGCATCGAGAACAATAATAAAATAATGAGTTTTTTTATCATATCATAAATTATAAGAGCTGTTAAAATCAGCAATACACTTAAAACTAAATCAAATAATTACACACCACAACATTCTATATCCATCACAACAAGACATTGTTTATTAGCGAAATTAAAACAAAGTATGCATTCATGC
>JBFFMG010000396.1:0-2975 GCA_041554215.1 Labilibaculum sp. | reverse complement strand
ATTGAATCGTGGTAAATTTACGCTTATGGAAACGGATATATTAAATGATAAATCAGTACTGCCAAATGATGAAATTATATTTTCAATTATTGGTGACAAGGAATTACTTTGGAAGCAGACTTTGGCTTATTTGTACGATAACAGCAAAGATATTTCGGAGGAATGGAAGTACTATAAGGATGGCGAAAACTGGCTTTTTCGAACTTTAAAAAAGAAAAAGACCTTATTCTGGATAAGGGTTCTAAAGGATACTTTTTTGATAGCTTTTTGGTTTGCAGATAGATTCGAGCCAATAATTTTACAGAGTGATTTACCGGATGTTATCAAAGTCGATTTTCAGAATGCAAAACGATTTGGTAAGTCGCGGTGCATCAGTATCGAAATGACAGACTCCAACGATTTTGAAAATGTGAAAAAACTGATCGATTTGAAATTGAAAGCCAAATAAGAAGCTTCCATCATCATTTACAGGAATATAGTTGTTGTATTGATCGGTAAATTTTGTAACGATCTAAGTTTTTGTGTAACTTATAGTATATCGCCTTGCACGCGATAATTATCAGAAGAAACAAACACAAAAATGAGCTAATGCAATGCATCCCAAAGAAGACATATTTTACAAAGCAAGAAAGTTCAACACAATTGAATTGTATAAAGATGTAAGGGAGGAGCAGTGGTACGATGCCAATTGGCAGTTGGAAAACCGGATACGCAGTGTTGAACAGTTAAAAAAGGTGATTCAACTTAACTCGCATCAGAAAAGTGAAATTAAAAGGACTCTAATAGCACTAAAGAAAGAAGGAAAAGATGCTCTGCGCATTACACCTTACTATGCTTCGCTGATGCAAGCCGATCCCTTTCATCCGGAGATGTTACCGGGAGAAAAATCAAAAAAACGACTCGATCCAGTGTTTTGGCAATCTGTACCTACACCTGCAAATTTATTATTTCCCAATACCGGACTTGAAGGGGCAATGGATGAAAAATCGCGAAGTTATGGTGCCGCTTATCAACGGTATCCAAACCGATTGGCTCTTTTTGTTGCTGAAAATACAAGTTGTGCCTCGTATTGTATTCATTGCCAAAGAGCAAAATCCTTAGATAAGTCTGTTGATGTGAACAAAACCAAAATAGATAAGGGTTTGTTTTATATTGGTTTCAATAAGAATATAAACGAAGTGCTGGTTACGGGTGGCGATGCCCTAATGGTAAGCAGAGGCCGATTGCAATACGTATTGGAAGAATTAAGCAGGATACCACATCTTCGGGCGATAAGAATTGCCACCCGTGTACCTGTTGTTATGCCCATGGCAATAACAGATGATTTACTGGAATTAATTAAGTCTTCGGCAAACAAATTTAACAGTGGCCCCGATAAGTATGTCTATTTTATGACTCATATCAACCACTATCATGAAATAACAAAGGATTTGGAAATTGCTGTAAAGAAAATCCGTAATCATGGATTTTCAATAAGAAATCAAACCGTGTTGCTGAACCATGTGAACGACTATTATAAAACACTGGCCTTGACTTTTACCCGAATGTTTTGGATTGGCATTCATCCCTACTATTTACTGCAATGCCATAAGGAAAAGGGAATTGTTCATTTTATCACTCCTATTCAAATTGGAAAAATTTATATGAAGCATTTGCATGGATGGATTTCAGGTGTTTGCATGCCAAAATATGCTGGAAATATTGAAGGTGGGGGTGGAAAGGTGATGTTGATTCCGTCCGGGCACGATACCTTACGTAAAAAAAATCATATTGATGATAAAATTTCGGAAAGTTATGCCATGGTACATACCTGGGATGGGAAAGAACTCTCGAAATACGAAGCTCTTGGCCGAACAACGCATGAGGAGTTTGCCAATGGAGTTAAAATTATGGATGATTTTATTGGAAGAAAAGAAGTATTTCTTCCCAAATTAATAATTGTAGATAACAAGGGAAGACATATTGAAACAACAAACAGAACGAAATTGCCTAAACTAGAGAAAATTAAAAAATCGAAACTATTGGGGTATGATTTAAAAGATAAAAATATGCCATTGACTAATCCAGCAGATATATCGGATGAGATTGAAAAGCAGTTTAAAAAATCAAAATATTTCAGTAGCACTTCTACAGAGAATGAGTAAACAGTTATCAATAAGCAATTCTTAAATTTAAAAACATGAAACGTCCATGGGTAAAGCTTTCTACACACAGGGAGATGATTATATGGTAAGTTCCATCTGACGAAAACTTAAAATTATAAACAGATGAATAAAGTAAATAAAATATGTCAGTCTTGTGGAATGCCTTTGAAAAAAGATCCGAAGGCAGGAGGCACCAATGCAGACGGCAGCAAAAATCTAAAATACTGCAGTTATTGTTATGTGAATGGAGTGTTTCTTTATACAGGAACGCTTAGTGACTTTCAGGATTTCTGCAAACAAAAGATGATGGAAGGCGGACATTCGAAGTTTATTTCATGGTTATTTACTCGAGGTATGGGGCGTTTGGATAGATGGAAGAAATAGTTAGAACATGAAAGCTACTATTTCATTGATATTGCAATCAGAATAATTAATATTGCTCAAGCCAATTAGTCAAGCGCAATAAACACAGCAATAAATTAAGGAACAATGAATAATTTTGATCGCAAAAAACATTGGGAGACTATTTACCAATCGAAAGAGTCGAAAGACGTAAGTTGGTTTCAGTCATCACCGGAAACTTCTTTGGATTTTTTTAAACAATTCAATGTAGCAATCTCAGCAAAAATAATCGATGTTGGTGGTGGCGACAGTTTGTTGGTTGATCACCTCTTGGATATGGGCTATCAGAACCTATCCGTTCTTGATATTTCTGAATCAGCAATAGAGAAGGCAAAACAACGACTTGGCGAAAGAGCCAAAAAGGTAAGTTGGATTGTTGCAGATGCCGCCACCTTTAAGCCCATCGAAAAATATGATTTTTGGCACGAT
>JBFFMG010000395.1:0-2985 GCA_041554215.1 Labilibaculum sp. | reverse complement strand
TTTGCCTTAAAATCAACAGAAACTGGATCGATTAATGTCTTCGAAACAATTGTTGTATTTGTATTTACATCAGTATATTCCAAATCATATGTTCCCTTAATATCTACATCCATTTTTGCAGTATTGTAACCTACAGCAGCATAAAATTCAATCAATTTCAAATTCACCGAAGCAATCGCTTGAATTGTATAAGCATTAGTTGTGAACTCCATCAACTGACCACTTCCATCAAAACCCGAATCACCTTGAATATCATATTCCGATGTTAGTTTAGTATAAGCGATTAATGCAGATATCGAAATTGGTGTTTTATCGACTTTCAACATTTTTGATAAATCTTTTTGAATACCGATACCAAACATTCCAACTTCTAAATCGGATGTTCCAACTTTAGGAAGGTATCTCAATTTTAAATCGGCATCAATTCCAGGAATCCCAACGCCAACTTGCAATGTTGCTGTAGGAACTGCATTCATAGGCAAATCGCTTCCAATTCCATCTGGCATATCAAAATTAGCCAAATTATATGTTCCACCACCCGCATCTATGCTTGCTTGTAATGTAGTATTATTATTTCCTCCCATTAAAGTTTGAATATCACTTGAGCCATTTGCCAATGTAATGTTAGAATAATCACTTGCAACGAACTTAAACATTTCATCCTTCCCTGGAACTTTTGCTAGATTTGCAACGAAAGTAATGTCAAAACCTAACTTCTTGTGTGTACGAGCAGTTGAATACCAACCATTATTTAATCCATACATAAAACCTTTTGAAACTGGTCTCACATAATTTTCAGTCAATTTAGAAGCATCTTCAGTTCCTGCTAATAGGAATTGTTCTATATCTTGAGATTTGCCTAAAAATGGAACAAGAATAATTAGTAGCAGTAATAATTTTTTCATCATAAGAGATTTAAGTTAGTTTATCAGTCAACATGTGCTAGTACGAAGCTTTCATAAATTTGTTTAATAATTTTAAAACATTCTAGGGTATAACACCTCCTTTAGAATTTAGCACAACTTATTATACAAACCGATATTCAATAAAAAAACCCTACCAAATTGGTAAGGTTTTGAATTATTTTGCAAGTGTAAATCGATATTTAGCTTTAAAAATCCCTTTCGATATACTCGTTAGCTTTCCTTTTAATAATCTCTTTTTTAAAGGAGCACAATGATCTGTAAACATGATTCCTTCCAAGTGATCGTATTCGTGTTGAATTACCCTAGCGGCAAAACCAGAATACTCTTCTTCATGAAACTCCCAATTCTCGTCGTAATACTCGATTTTAATTGTTTCGGGACGGGTAACATCTTCATTTAAACCAGGAATACTCAAACATCCTTCAGACATAGCCCATTCATCTCCGGTACGTTCTGTAATTATAGGATTAATAAACATTTTCTTGAAACCTTCCAATTCCGGTTCATCCTCAGCAAAAGAAGAACAGTCGAGCACAAACATTCTTATTGATCGTCCTACTTGTGGAGCTGCTAATCCAACTCCATCGGCAAAATACATGGTTTGCCACATGTCATCCATAAATTTCTGCAATTCAGGATAATCCTTATCAATATCTTTAGCGACCTTCCTTAAAACAGGATGACCGTAAATGGTAATCGGTAAAATCATTCTTTATCTCTCTAATTATCTAAATCCAAACAAATCCTAAAATAGATTTCTCTTGGTTTCCATATACGATTGCAATATAATAGTGGCACTCACCTTATCAATCATAGCTTTATCTCTTCTTGCTTTTTTCCCCAAACCACCATCTATCATAGTTTGAAAAGCAATTTTTGAAGTAAACCTTTCATCTACCATTTCAATTGGCATATCAGGAAATTTTTTTTTCAATTGTCCTAAAAAAGGTTTTAGATATTTTACAGATTCACTATCCTCATTATTCATTTGCTTAGGATATCCTACAACAATGCATTCAACCTCTTCCGTTTGAAAATATTTTTCCAAATAGCTTAGAACATCTTTTGCTGCAACAGTATCTAAACCATTGGCAATTATCTGAAATGGGTCTGTAACAGCAAGTCCTACTCGCTTTCTTCCGTAATCAATCGCTACAATTCGTGCCAAATTTCTTATTTAAACTAATTTTGAATTGCAAAGATATAAGAAACTGATTAAATTTTATCTATTTCAAAAAAAATGAAGAGCAGTGAAGCTTATATAGAAAAATATTACTGAAACATTTGGAAATTATTTCCTCAGCAAGGTTTTTAATTCGTTTATCATTTCTTGCCTATCAAGAGCTAAAGTACAAAAGGTATTGTATACAGAAATTAAACAATTATTTTCAACACCAAGCTTTAGATTTTTGGCTGTAAGTTCATCCTCAATAGCAGATTTAAGAAGAGGTGTTTCACAAATGGAAATAGGAACAATATTTTCTTCATCCTGATGAAGTATAAATATTCCCGGACGATTTTTAATTTCATCTAAATTTGAGAATGGTCCACGAAATGAAAATCGGCCTATTTGAATTGACATTTTGTTCTGCTTTAGGGAATAAAAAAATCAGGACTAATCCTGATTCTTTTTTGAAAGTAAGTATAATCTCCGAAACAATTAAATAACAGAGTATTTTTTTAGAAAATGATCCCCAAATGAATTGATAGACGGTTAACTTCATATTTTAAATATTCTGTATCGTCCGTATACGTATTGTGCCATTTTTTTTCCATTTTTTGAAATCGATATCCAATATTTAAAGTGAAATTAGTTTTTGAACTATTTCCAAATACAAAACCTACTCCAGGATTAATTAAAAAACCACCTTTTGCATGGGTATCGCCATTCCCATAATAATAGTTTTCATCATCCTCATCCTCTAACGAGAACGAATAACCTGACTGACAAAACAAAAAGGATTTAACTCCTTTGATTTTGGCATAATATTTAAGCTCCCCAAACAAAGGCATTTGTGCCTCATCGTAAGCCTCATAGCCACCACCAACGCCAAAAGAC
>JBFFMG010000394.1:0-2986 GCA_041554215.1 Labilibaculum sp. | reverse complement strand
TTGCTTATTCTATTCATTCTGATGTTGGAGATAAATGTATTGGAGGAACCGTTAATCAAAAAAATGTTTCAATTAAGCAAGTTTTAAATAATGGAGACCAAGTGTCCATAACGACCTCAAATACTCAAAAGCCTAAATTAGATTGGCTGAATTTTGTTGTTTCTACAAAAGCGAAAAATAAAATTCGTCAATCGATTAAAGAAGAGATGCTTAAGGAGGCCGATCTTGGAAAAGAGACTCTAAAGCGTAGAATGAAGAATTGGAAGATCGATTTCAGTGATGAAAATATTAGAAAGTTAATGACTTTCTATAAATACAAAATAGCAGCCGATTTGTATCAGGGAATTGCTTCGGAACAGCACGAATTATCGGAAATAAAAGATATTCTAACAGATAAGAAAGAAGCTGAGAAAATTGTTCCTGAAGAACGTCCAGAGTATTCTGCAAAGAAAATAACCAAGGAAGGCGAGGATGTTTTAATCGTAGATGAGAACATTTCGAATGTTGATTATTCATTGGGTAGCTGCTGTAATCCAATTTTTGGTGATGAAATTTTCGGATTCATCTCAATAGGTAAAGGAATTAGAATCCACCGATTAGGCTGTCCAAATGCCAGTGAAATGCAAGCCCGTTATCCGTATCGGGTTGTGAAGGCAAACTGGACCGATAAAGGTTCCGCCTCTTATCAGGCTGTATTGCATATCACAGGTGACGATGAGTTGGGAATTGTAAGTAATATTTCAGATGTTATTTCTAAAGATCTTAGGGTTCAAATGAGATCTATTTCGGTTGATACCAACGCAGGCTCTTTTGTGGGTAATGTTACAGTTGTTATTGCGAGTACCGAGCATCTAGATACTTTAATCGTGAAATTAAAACGCGTAAAAGGAGTACATCGAGTTACCAGATATGATCCTGTAAGTTAATTTATAGTAACAAAATATAGGGAAAGGATGAAGCTAATGGTTTCATCCTTTTTTTACAGATAAATATCTGCAATTTGGAATTCAGTTTAATAGTCTTGCAATAAGAAGTTTATCAGTTTTTATTGAAAATCTTGCAAGTCCTTTGGTGTTTTATTTAGATTGATTCAGTATATTTGAATTTCGAAAAAAATAGAAGCCAATTTGGTTTTTTTGTTCAAGTTTTATGGAGAATTATATTGTTTCAGCACGTAAATATCGCCCTTCGATTTTCTCATCGGTTGTAGGTCAGCAGTCTATTACGATCACCCTTAAAAATGCCATTAAAAAAAATCAATTGGCTCATGCTTATTTGTTTTGTGGTCCTCGTGGTGTTGGAAAGACTTCATGCGCCAGAATATTTGCAAAAACAATTAATTGTTCGAATATTAGTCCCGATTTTGAAGCATGCAACGAGTGTGAGTCTTGCGTTGCTTTTAATGAGAGCCGTTCTTATAATATTCACGAATTAGATGCTGCTTCGAATAACTCTGTTGAAGATATTCGTTCTTTAATTGATCAGGTTCGAATACCGCCACAAATTGGAAGTTATAGTGTTTATATTATTGACGAGGTTCATATGCTCTCGGCTTCGGCTTTCAATGCTTTTTTGAAAACTTTAGAAGAACCTCCGGCTCATGCCATTTTTGTGTTAGCAACTACAGAAAAACACAAAATACTACCTACAATTTTATCTCGTTGTCAGATTTTTGATTTTAATCGGATTAAAGTTGAAGATGCAGTTAAACATTTAAAAGAAATAGCTGAAAAAGAATCCGTTGTAATTGAAGAGGAAGGTTTAAATGTAATCGCTCAAAAGGCGGATGGTGCCATGCGCGATGCTCTTTCTATTTTTGATCAGATTATAAGTTTTTCTGGAAAAGAGATCTCTTTTGAAAATGTAATTCAGAATTTAAATGTTTTGGATTATGACTACTATTTTAAAATGGTGGACGCTTTTTTAGACGGGAAAGTAACAGATGTACTTCTGATGCTAAATGAAATTATTGAGAAAGGATTTGATGGGCATCATTTTGTTGCTGGTTTGAGTGCTCACATTCGCGATGTGTTGGTTGGGAAAGATCCGGCAACAATTCAGTTGCTCGAGGTTAGTGATTCTGTAAAACAAAAATATGTAGATCAGGCAAAGAAATGCTCACTTGATTTTTTGTATGAAGCACTCAAAATTCTGAATCAATGTGATATTAGCTTTAAAGCCAGTCAAAATCAAAGGCTTCTTATCGAATTAAGCTTAATTCAATTATCTCAGATAATTGAATTAAAAAAAAAAGGACTTGAATTAAATCTGAATTCAAAAAAACTTCAAAAGATAATTGTTGAGGGTGAGGCTATTAGCGCTGTCGTGAAACAATCCGAACCTCAAAAAGTAAACGGTCAAACTACGCAAACAGTAAGTGATAAAGGTCAAGCCTATCAGTTAAAAAGCGAAAGTAGCAATGGAGTAGCTGTTGCTTCAAAATCCAATTTTGCAAGCTCTGTATCTATTAAACAAGCAATGAATAGTGGCATTTCACGTTCAAATAATGCAAGCAAGCCAAAAGATAAAAAAGCCGTTAGTAAAGAAGAAGTTGTCGTTGCAGGAAATGAACCGATTACACAAGAAAAAGTTGAAGCTAAATTAAAAGAATATATAGTTGCTAAAGGAAAAAGTGATCGAATTAGATTAGCAATAACAGTTAATAAACCTAAAATACTAGAATCTAAGCGTGTTGTTTTAATGGTTAGTAATCCATTGCAGGAAGATGATGTTATTGCTGTGAAAAATGAGGTGAGGAATTATTTGAGAAAAGAATTAGACAATTCGGAAATTCAAATTGAGACTGAAATTATCCAAATAGCATCAACCAAAAGAATGTATACCGATAATGATCGATTTCTTTATTTGTGTGAGAAAAATCCTGCTTTAGGACTGTTAAAGCAAAAATTCTCCTTAGATTTTGAATAAAAATTAAAAAGATGATATACAGCATATATAAACTAATCTAAATAAGGCTTCTGTTTTC
>JBFFMG010000393.1:0-2993 GCA_041554215.1 Labilibaculum sp. | reverse complement strand
GGGGCAATAGCAATTGTATTTCTTCACGGATTAGGTGTGTTTAATTTTGGATAGTTGTCATAATTTCCTACTATTGTTAAGTGAATGTTAATTTAAAATTTCACTTTTTAATAAGGTATGAAGCTAAAACACATCTTTAGAGAATATTTTTCTTATACTGCTTCCGAGAAAAAAGGCTTGCTGGTATTGGTCACATTGTTACTGATATTATATCTGTTGCCTTTTGTTTTAAAACGAACAGAAACGTCTGGGAGCATAATTAATCAGAAAAAACAAAAGCAAATAGATAGTCTGATCTCTTCGATTGAAAATAGCGAGATAAATAGGAATACGAAAGACGGTTTTCAAAATTTATTTTTATTTGATCCAAACAAAGTAAGCGAAGATGAATTGCGCAGTCTAGGATTTACCTCTTTTCAAACAAACAATCTAATAAAATTCAGAAGTAAAGGTGGGCAATTTAAGGAGAAGAGAGATCTTCTTAAAATTTATGGCGTTAAGCAATCTGATCTAGATCAATTAAGCGACTATATTTTGCTTTCTCCTGGTACAACTCCCGAAAAAAGAGAAAAATCAATAGGAAAGAAAAAACTAAATTTATATGATTTTGATCCAAATTTAATTTCCCTGAAAGAGTGGGAGGATTTAGGTGTTGAAAATAGGATTGGTATACGTATTAAAAAATATCTTGCTGCAGGTGGAAGTTTTAAGCGGGCATCCGATTTAGGAAAAATTTATGGTTTTGATTCGGTTAAAATGGCAGAGCTTGTTCCCTATGTGAAGATATTGGAGGGTAAATATAAGGATAAGGATTTGTCTCAGGGAAAACTACTGATTCCCTTGAATGGTTCTGATACCACTCAGTTAAAACAGTTGCCAGGAATAGGGTCAAAGCTTTCTTCTCGAATTGTGAAATATAGGGAGTTGTTAGGTGGATTTGTTTCAAAAGATCAAATACTGGAGGTGTATGGTATTTCAAGCGAGGAATATATTCGTATTTCTGCTATGTTATTTATTGATTCCACGTTCATAAGAAAACTCGAGTTGAATTCTTTTGATGCCGAGAGATTGAAAAAACATCCATATATCGATTACCGAACCTCAAAAGATATAGTCCGGTTTCGGGATAGAAATGGCGTTTTCAACTCTATCGATCAGTTACAAAGTCATAAAATAGTTCCCGATTCTATTTATTTGAAATTACTTCCTTATTTGGAATTAGAATAGAAAGTTGGCTGTAAGTTTAGAAAGCATTGGTTATTTCTTATCTTTGTACTCCCGCTAAGAACTCTAAATTCTTTATTTGAAGGAAATTTGTGTACTTTTCTTCAAATATATTTGAATTATAGTAAATGAATTGATAAATTTGCGGCTCAGTAAGAAAAATTAATATTTAAAGGAGAAAATTATGATTATTATTCCTATGAAAGAAGGCGAAAATATTGAAAGAGCCTTAAAAAAATTCAAAAGAAAATTCGAGAAGACTGGAGTAATCAAAGAGCTAAGAGGAAGACAGGTTTATACTAAACCATCTATCAAGAAGAGAAAGGAAAAATTGCATGCTATTTACGTTCAAAACATGCAGGAGAACGAAGATTAATTTTCTTTTAATTCCTTGATATCTTAAATTTTTGTATCTTGGGTTATCCTGTAGGATAAATATCCTGGATGTATGAGTTATAAGAAATCATTTCTGTCTTATTTGCAATTTGAAAAACGATATTCGGTACATACAATTCTGTCTTACGATTGCGATCTAACTCAGTTTTTTAATTTCATGTTGAAAAATGAAGTTGTCGAAATTGAAGATATAGATTTTAAAAATGTGCGGAAATGGATCGTTTTTTTAATGAATGAAGGTAACTCTTCACGCACTGTAAATAGAAAATTGTCTTCTTTAAAATCCTTTTTCAAATTCTTGTTGCGAGAATCTGTTGTTGAAACCAATCCTATGGATAGGGTTGTTGGGCCAAGGCAAGGGAAGAGACTTCCTGGTTTTGTTGCTGAACATGCAATGCAGTTATTGCGAGAAGTTGATTTTGGTAAAGGGTTTGAGGGGGTTAGGGATAGATTGGTGGTTGAAATGTTTTATCAAACGGGCATGCGATTGTCTGAGTTGATGAATCTTAAACTGACTAGTTTTGATCGAAATACCTCTTTAGTGAAGGTCTTAGGTAAACGAAATAAGGAAAGGATCATTCCGGTAAGCAAAAGTCTAGAGAAGCTTCTTGATAAGTATCTTGAAGTGAGAAATGAAACTTTTGATGAGGGGGGTGGTTTTCTTTTTGTAACTAAAAAGGGGGTGCCTGTATACGAAAAGTTGTTGTATCGAATTGTGATAAAGCATTTATCCAAGATTACAACACTAACCAAGCGAAGTCCTCATGTGTTGCGGCATACATTTGCTACACATTTGTTGAATAACGGAGCTGAATTGAATGCGGTTAAAGAATTGCTTGGTCATTCCAATTTGTCTGCAACCCAGATTTACACTCATACTACATTCGAGCGTTTAAATAAAGTATATAAACAAGCTCATCCAAGAGCATAAATATGTGGAGGAATTAGTATGGTGAATATTCAATCAATTGGTTTTGTTGCTGACGTTAAGCTTGAAACTTTTATCCAGAGTAAAGTGGATAAATTGTTGAAACTTGATGATGATGTTGTTGGAGTGGAGGTTTTTCTTCGTTTAGAGAAGTCTACTACGGCAGAAAATAAGGTAGTGGAAATTATTTTAGATTTGAAAGGAGCCGATTTGTTTGCAAAAAAGCAAAGTCAAAGCTTTGAAGAGTCTACAGATATGGTACTTGAAGCCCTTCGTCGTCAGCTGGTAAAACACAAAGAAAAACTTCGCGCAAAATAATCGTAAAAAATGTTCGATTAGCTTGTGATAAATTTAAAATATTTTTACATTTGCAAACCATTTTCAGGGAAAAGTATGCCTGTTAAATAGGTGGTTTGTAAGTTGCCGATATAGCTCAGTTGGTCAG
>JBFFMG010000392.1:0-2996 GCA_041554215.1 Labilibaculum sp. | reverse complement strand
GCAATGCGAGAAGAAGCCTATGCAAATGACGGAGTTACAGAAATCCCATATTATGCCTATGATATCAATGGAACGTGGGATAGAACTAGCTATACCGATTGGCAAAAAGAATTATTGGGTGGTATCGCAAATTTTACAGATCTCCAAACATCGCTTTCAGGAGGTTCAGCACAAACACAATTTTTACTGAGTGGTAGTTATAATAATCAAACTACTGTGTTCCCTGGAGATTTTGGGTATAAAAAAGGAAATGTATTGCTGAATGTAAATCATACAACGAAGAATGAAAAATTCACAATCAATGTTTCAGCGGGGTTTACATCTCAGAAGAACAACCAACCAAGAATGGATTTGATGAGAGAAGCAGTTACCATAGCTCCAAATGCTCCAGCATTGTACAATGAGGATGGTACACTCAATTGGGAAAACAATACGTTCAACAATCCATTAAGAAATTTAGAAGGTTCTTATGAAGCCAAAATTAACGATATGATGGCCAATTTAATGAGCTCCTATCAATTCACAGATGATTTACAACTAAAACTAAATGCTGGATACACAACACTATCTAATAAAGAAGCGACAGCGAATCCATCAACTCGATACAATCCAGCTTGGGGTTTAGGGTCTCAATATTCTTCACTCATTGCAAGTAGTGCCAATCGGGAATCATGGATTGTAGAGCCACAACTAAATTGGAGTAAAACCATAGGGAAAGGAAAGTTGACTGCCTTGTTAGGAAGTACATTTCAATCACAAAAAGGAAATCAGCTAGTGCAATATGCCGCTGGATTTACAAGCAATAGTTTAATTTACAATCTTGCATCAGCTGCTAATGTGTACACATTGACAAGCGAGGAATCACAGTATAAATACCAAGCTTTTTTTACACGATTAAATTACAATTGGCAGAAAAAATACATTATGAACCTTACAGGTAGAAGAGATGGTTCTAGCCGGTTTGGTCCAGGGAAACAATTTGCTAATTTTTGGGCTGTTGGTGCAGCTTGGATATTTTCCAAAGAAAACTTTTTAGCACATAATAACATCCTAAGTTTTGGAAAATTAAGAGCAAGTTATGGAGTCACTGGAAGCGATCAAATTGGTGATTATCAGTACTTAGATAATTATGTTTCTACAGGAGTAAATTACAATGGAGCTATTGGATTGCAGCCAGCAAGATTGTTCAATCCTGAATTCGGATGGGAAACAAATAAGAAAATGGAGATTGCTTTGGAAACAGGGTTTTTGAAAGACCGTATTTTTTTAACTACAGCCTGGTATAACAATCGATCTTCAAACCAATTATCTGGAATGCCATTGCCGGGAACAACTGGATTTTCTTCACTACAATCCAATTTAGATGCAACCGTTCAAAATAGTGGAGTTGAACTCACGCTTCGAACAGTAAATATTCAAAAAAATGATTTTAGCTGGATTAGTAATTTCAATAGCACATGGGCAAGAAATGAGCTAGTAAAATACCCTGACCTTGAAAATTCCACGTATGCAAACCAATATGTTATAGGACAGCCCTTGAACATCCAAAAAGTGTATCATTATACAGGTGTCGATCCTCAAACAGGCGTTTATACTTTTACCGATGTGAATAATGATGGGATGCTTTCGGGAATTGAAGATAAAACCACCATCAAAGATTTTAACCCTCAGTATTATGGTGGGTTACAAAACATCATAAAATACAAACATTGGCAACTAGATTTCCTATTTCAATTTGTAAAACAAATCAATTACAATTCCGCAATTTATTTTGGTGTTCCTGGTTCTCAATCCAACCAATCTGTGAATGTGATTAATCACTGGGAACAGCCTGGAGATATGGAACCATACCCAATCTTAACTGATGGAAGCAATAGTGAAGCGGTAAACGCATATTATAAGTATTTTGAAAGTGATGGAGCCATTAGCGATGCCTCTTTTATACGCTTAAAGAATATCTCACTTTCTTATGATATTCCTTTAAAGGAAAGTCAATGCAAAGTGTTTTTTGAAGGACAAAATTTACTAACCTTCACAAAATATGATGGTGCAGACCCTGAGTTCAGGTCTGCTGGATATTTACCACCCTTACGTATTCTTTCTGCAGGAATAAAATTTAGTTTTTAATTTAAAAAATATCTAAAATGAAAAAATTTAATAACAATAATATAGATACGTTGAGTAAAAAAGATATTCGTTGGAGGTTAATAGTTGCAGTAATATGCCTTTTAATTGTTGTATTAGCAACCTATAGTTGTGATGATTTTGTGGAAGTAGAACTTCCAAATTCACAATTAACAGCGAATGGTGTTTTTGAAGAAAAAACAACTGCGAATGCCGCAATGACAGATATTTATTCGAAAATTAGGGATGCTGGATTGCTAACGGGTTCAGCAACGGGGTTATCCCATGTATTAGGGAATTATACTGATGAACTTGAATTTTATGGAAATTCACAAAATGGTACAGTTGCATTCTACAACAACTCTATAATAGCATCAAATTCCGATGTGAAACAATTATGGAATAGCAGTTATAACCAAATTTATGCTGCCAATGCTGTTTTGGAAGGCGTAGAACATTCGATTAATTTGCCAAATGTAGATCGTGATCAATTAAGAGGTGAGGCTTTGTTTGTTCGTGCATTAATTCATCTATACCTAGCCAATGTATTTGGAGATGTTCCATACATCACGACTACAGATTATGTTAAAAATCAACAAGCTAAAAGAGTACCATTGAATACCATCTATGAAAGTATCAAAGTTGAACTAAATGAGGCACTACTGCTTTTACCAGAAGATGATGTTTCCTACATTCGAGTACGTCCTAATAATTACGCTTGTCATGCATTGCTTGCAAGGGTGAATTTGTATGCCGGGTTATGGGAGGAAGCTGATAGTGAAGCAACCAAAGTATTAAACAAAACAAGTTTATACGTTTTTGAGCAAGATCTTAACAAAGTTTTTTTGAAAGAAAGCACATCAACTATTTGG
>JBFFMG010000391.1:0-3032 GCA_041554215.1 Labilibaculum sp. | reverse complement strand
TTTGGAATAAACGGAGATCTCTACAAAAAACGTCAGGAATTAATTAAGCCAATTCAGGATGATATTTATGAAGCAATTAAAGAAATTGCAAAGGATGGAACTTATGGTATGATTATTGATCGTGCTAATGGGCCAACAATAATATACAGTAATCAAAAGTTTGATTTAAGCGATAAGGTGCTGTATAAGTTAGGTATTAGAACTAATTAAAATTAAAATAAAAACTAACTAAGTGATATTATGAGACATTTTTTAAAAGTAACTTTATTAGCCATTGTTCTATCTGCAGGTTCAAGTACATTCGCTCAAACCTTAAAATTTGGCCATATTGACTCGAATAAATTACTGTCGATTATGCCTGAAAGGGAAGAGGCGCAAAAGAAACTTCAGGCTGCGGCTGCCGAATACGATGTTCAAAATAAGGCAATGAGTGAAGAGTACAAAGCACTTGTAAGTGCTTATTTAGAAAAAAGAGAATCACTGGCTGAAGCTGTTCGAACTATTAAAGAAACAGAAATTCAGGAATTGCAAAATCGTATGCAAACATTTGATGGGTATGCTCAGCAAGAAATTCAAAAAAAGCAAAATGAATTATTGAAACCAATTTTTGATAAAGCTTCTAATGCAATAAAAGCTGTTGGTGCAGAGAATGGGTTCGTATACATTTTTGATATTAGTACTGGTGTGATTTTATACAACTCAAATAACAGTGTTGATATTATGCCATTGGTAAAAACAAAATTGGGAATTCTATAAATAATTTCAAGAAATTGTGAAAAGGTGGTATTTTTAATACCACCTTTTCTTATTTTTATAATAATGATAAAAAATAGTCAGCCAATTGGTGTTTTCGATTCAGGGTATGGAGGGTTAACTGTCTTAAATGCGCTACTTACAGAACTTCCCGAATATGATTTTATTTATTTGGGGGATAATGCCCGTAGTCCTTATGGTACCAGATCTTTTGATGTGGTTTATGACTACACCCTGGAAGCGGTGGAGCAACTTTTTTCGATGGGATGTGAGTTGGTTATTCTAGCATGCAATACAGCTTCGGCAAAAGCGCTTCGTACAATTCAACAATGCGATTTACCAAAAATAAATTCGAATCGCAGAGTGTTGGGTGTTATTCGCCCTAGCGTGGAAGAAATTTCTAAATTAACGAGATCAAAACATGTCGGAGTAATGGGAACAGTTGGCACAATACGTTCCAATTCTTATCCTTTAGAGATTGCAAAATTGTTTCCTGATATTGTGGTGGTTCAGGAGGCTTGCCCAATGTGGGTGCCATTGGTTGAAAATAACGAGATTGATACCGATGGAGGAAGATATTTCATTAAAAAGAACATCGATAGTCTATTGGCGAAAGATGCTCTTATTGATTCTATAATATTAGGATGTACTCATTATCCTTTGATGCAATCCGAGATCAGGAAAATGCTTCCTGATCACATACAGTTGGTTTCTCAGGGCGAGATAGTTGCTCGAAGTTTAAAAAATTATCTTTTTAGACACCCAGAAATGGATAAAAGATGTAGTAAAAATTCGAATTGTGAATTTTTCACTACAGAATTCGTAGATAGTTTTGAAGAAAAGGCCAGCCGATTTATGAATACCTCTTTAAAAGCTCAGCATATTAGCTATTAACGAATTAGATTTATTCGTTATAGGAATTATGCCTGTAACAGAGCCTTTCAATAAAATAATTGAAAGGCTCTGTTGTTGATTGAATATAGTTTACTTATTCAAAGTTTTTTCATCTTCCTTGTACCAACTTGCATACATAGCGTAGCTGTTGGCTATACGATTTATTTCGCCTTCTAACAGTTCAGGACTTAGTTCTTTAATTTTTTTTGCTGGTGAACCTGCATATACACTGCCCGATTCTACATGCGTTCCTTTTGTAACAACAGATCCTGCAGCAATAATTGCATTGCTTTCAATAATTGCATCATCCAATACTACAGCAGCCATACCAATAAGAACGTTGTCTTTTATCGTGCACCCATGTACCACGGCATTGTGGGCAATGGAAACATTATTTCCAATAGTAGTTGGTGATTTTTTATAAGTTGCATGTATGGTCGCATTGTCTTGAACATTTACATTGTTCCCAAGACGAATAGAATGAACATCTCCACGTAAAACAGCACTGTACCAGATACTACAATCATCACCCATTTCCACATCGCCAATTATTGCAGCAGTCTCCGCTAAAAAGCAATTTTCTCCAAATACTGGAGTTTTTCCGTTTAAGTCTCTAATAAAAGCCATTCTTATTTAGTTTAATTATAAATACAAAGATAACTAAAAAAATATTTGAGGAATATTTTCTTTATATGTTGTAAAAAAAGTTACGCAAACGTTAACGTGAATAAAATTGATAATGAGATCGATAGGCTTGTGTTGATTTGAAAGCAAATTCGAATATGTACTGTTGATTTGTTAGTTGATAATCTATTTTGGCTTTAATTTAAAAGGTTTACGGTAAAAATAGTTTGAAAATTTAAGTTTTTTTCACACTTTTGAGTCCGCAGATAAAATAGGGGTATTTTGAATTCTGCGATTTTAGAGGTTGGATTTTGGAATGTTACCAAAAGTCCTTCTTAAAAAACAATTCTAAAGGTGCATTTTATTGCTTTCATCTCAATTTTATGGGATGAATGGATTTATATATAAATGTGTATTAATGTTAATTAACCACTAACTAAAGGTTTATGAAAAAAAGTTTGTTTTCGATGCTAATCCTATTTGTTATAGGATTACAGAGCGTTCTAGCTCAAAGTCGAGAAGTTTCAGGGGTGGTTACTTCAGCCGATGAGGGGCTGTCTATCCCGGGAGTTTCTGTTATTATTAAAGGTACAACCATCGGTACCACTACAGATTTCGATGGTAACTACTCTTTAAATGTTCCCGCTGATGGAAAAGTTTTAGTCTTTTCTTTTGTTGGAATGACCATGCAGGAGCGTGAAATTACCTCTTCTACAATTAATGTTGTTATGGAAACTGAATCTATTGGTATGGATGAGGTT
>JBFFMG010000390.1:0-3036 GCA_041554215.1 Labilibaculum sp. | reverse complement strand
CCATATCTTCCACCATCATCTAGCTGATATGCATGTGTTAATTCATGAGTTAAAACCCCAACAATTTCATTATACATTCTAATTGAATCTTGCTCTGCCCCATTAAATTGTTTTCCTAAATAGCCAGAGCTAAAAGAAATACTAATTTCAGGAGGAACACCACTCTTTGCTGAAACACCTTTATAATCTGAAACAGTATACTTTATAACCTCAACATTAGGAATTTCCTCGATATTACGATACAACACCTTGCATACCTCAAAACAATTATCTTGAATAATTTTTTTTGGATTCTTTGTTATATCCTGGTACAGTGAACCTTTCGCTGTTGAATCAAGATTAATAAATTCAATTTTTGGCACATGAAAATCAGAATGTTTTATTTGCCCAGACACATAGGAAAATGAATAAGTCGTAAAGCAAATTAAAATTAAAATACGAATTGAATATGGCATAAAATGACTATTAAAACCTTAACTAATTTTAGTCAAAGATTAGTTAAGGTTGGTGTTCAAAATTATATTAAAATTATTTTGACCTTTATCCTTTACCTGGGAACTCTTAAGTAATCAAAGGTAAATTCATGTAGATTCTGGTCCAGAAAAATGACTCTTAAGTCGATTCTATTTATATAATAAACTAGGCGATATTCTTATCTCACCCTTTGATTTTAACGCTGCACTTGGCGGAATATATGCATCGGTTCTACCTGCATCCCCAGCAATTCCAGGGTTAATAATTCGTAAATCTATAGTTGGAATCACCTCCCCCGATGTTGGAATTTCAAGCACTCCATCTTTACTCGCATCATGCCCTCCTGTATTTAATGGATTTACACCCCATGGATTACGCATGCCGAATAATGCTGAAGGGTTGCTGGAAATTACAAGAGCATAACCATGAGCAGTTACCGTATGAACATTTCCTATCTCCTTTTGAGGACTAAATCCACCCGAAATAAATTTACCATTTGCTAAACAATATTTAACAACCCGCGCCAATTGACTTGCGTTTAAAATTCCTCGATTAAAAGAATAACTACTTCCCTCTCCAGTAAAAAGAGGCGTAACATGCTCAGATCCAATTCCACCAATATCTGAATTCGCTTGGTAAATCACATTATATTTCATTATTGCTTTTTCTAATACAGTCGACCAAGTAGCAACACCGTTTTTTCCAGAACAAGCTTCTAAATCACCTGATGAATTGGCTAAAAATTTAGAGTCAACTTTCACTGTAATCTGTTTTCCTAAAGGATCAAACATTTTAATAGTAAAAGTTCCATTGCCATTATCAGTTATAAGATTTTTTACAAAATTTGGTGCAAGGTAGGCCATACTAGCCATAGCTGTAAGGCCGTTACAATCCCCAATTGCATGCTGATTAACATCTGCTGGGCTTGGGGTACCATATGGATATAGCTTAACTGTAAATTCCGTCATTACACGGCTTTCTAAACCTTTTGGATTGGGAGGTTGATTATTAGCATCATTTAAGTAAGCAATATCGTTAGCTGTTGCAACATGTAAATTCTCAAAATGTTTACCCATTGGTGTGACACTTGATTCCGTATAACCTCCCGCAAACTGCATTAAATCATCAATATTTTCAGTTGGTTCACTTTTTGTTCTCTCCGTAACGATATTTGTTGCACTTGAAATACCTCCAAAGCTCTCTGCAGTAATTTGAAAAGAATATTCTGTATCTATCGTTAAACCTTCAATTTCTTTACTTGTTTCATTCTCATTAGCTGTAAATACAAAAATTTCAACCATATCAGTATCAAATACACTAATATTAAAATTGATTTCATCATCCGAATTATCCTTCCATGTCAACTTAATTCGTGTATCTGAAAGAGCAGAAGCAATAAGAGCACTTGGAGCACTTGGAGGATTTGTATTATCATTTTCTACAATTCTTAATGAAGTTGTTTTATCATTCCAACCTTCATTTTCTAAACAACTAGTAGATCCGATTTTTCTTAGCGATTGACCTTCTAAATTATCACCATCGAAAAATTCAATAATATATCCACTAGATACTTGAAATGAAGAAATATCATTATTCCTGATTCCTTTTTTCTTAAATTGTTCTAAGTTATATGTTCCCACGCAAAGTGAAACTGAATAGCCACTATAATCACAATTTTGATATACTGTTGCCACATCTTCCAGAGGTAGTGAGTCTTCTGGAGGTATTAAGTCTTCTGGAGTTTCATTGTTACTTTGACAACTTACAACTATAGCTAACAAAACTGATATGGAAAACAATACTAAACAAATCTTATTTTTTTTCATGATTTTGGGTTTTAATTAAAACTGTCACCACCAAATCACCTTCATTTTTCAACGTTAAAGTCGTTGAAATTTTAATGATGATACTGTATTCATTATTGCACTTATGAACTGCAAACCTAAATTATTTTTCAGATAAAAAGATCTCCAGTAAAGCCAAAATAGCAGTATGTCACATTACCATACTAGAGTGTCGTATTTAATTACACTTGAATCATCGTTAGCATTCCTATATTACAGATAGAAATCCCATTTAATATCATTGAAATTTTAAATTGTTTTACCAATGGAAAACCATCAACACAAATTCAGACCAAGTAGTTTCAGTCACACCAAGCGAATTTTCACAAAAATCAGATTGTACGTAATTCCTACATTAAATTGTATTTCATCCATTTTTTCGAACAAAAACAAGATTTGAATACTATTCATATGGGAAACTATGCATATAATACCAAATTAACATTTACTAGTACATAGTAAACCAAAGTTAGTATCAGTTATAAGTCGGGTAGTTTTTAGTAATTAGTTTTAATAGGATGGTGCTTATTTTCAATTTTTAGATGACGGAAAACTAATAAAAAAAAACACCAAAGATCAGACTGGAATTCCTACAAAAAAAACCAGACAAAAAAAAAGTTAAGCCACGATTTTATAAAATTTAATTCCAAACTCTATTGGACTGAGGTAACCTAAATATGAGTGTCTCCTTTTTCTATTATACCAGCCTTCAATAAAT
>JBFFMG010000389.1:0-3037 GCA_041554215.1 Labilibaculum sp. | reverse complement strand
TTGATTTTCATTATATCGAATCGAGTAAATTCTTGAAAAGTTTTCAGGAAATTTAGACCATACTCCATTCTTGTTTCGATACAATTCGCTTGATGTTTCGGACACAACGCGACTTACAATTACATCACCATCAACAATTTCCAAATATTCGCATCCTCTCAAAAAATCGGGAATATTTAACTGATGATTCCAATTGTTAAAATCGGACAAATTACTTGAAAATAAGTTCGCTGAGAAAATACCCTGATTGCTTGCAACCCAAATTGTATTTGAGCTTATCTCAACATCATTAACAAGCAATTTTTCGCCTTCATTACCAATAAAATAAGTATCGGCAACCTCCATTTTACTCAAATTAATGGCTACAATACCAAAATCTGTTCCTAAATAAACAAATTCTCCATTACTGGTTATTGAATTAATAGATTTGTTCTCAAGCAAAGAGAAGTTCTTAACATCAGGGATATTTTGAATAGTTCCATCGGAAATTACATCCAAATTTCCACTTGCATAACCTACCAATAAACTTTGCGAACTCTCTGCCCAGCCAATTGCTGAAATTTCCGATTCTGATAAACCTTTTGTTTTACTGAAAGCTACTATTTCATTATCTTTTAGTGAGTAAGAAAACAATCCAGACTCAGTTAAGCAATACATTTTCTCACTCCCAACAAGCAAACTTTCTGCCTTCTGATATGGCAAATGCTCCCTCCACTCACCAATCTTTATCTGACTTTGAGCACTCAAAGCAAACATAATCGTTAAGAAAGTGAAAATGAATCGTTTTTGTAGCTTCATACTATACTTATTAGCAAGGAACTGTATTCAAATTGATTATTAAAATGGCAAACTATGCTTTCAGACTTAGTAAATAATCTACCAATTTTCGAACAGCCAAGCCTCTGTGACTGATCTTATTTTTTTCTGTCATATCCATTTCTGCAAATGATACGTGATATCCTTTTGGCTTAAATATAGGATCGTAACCAAAACCATCAATTCCTCGCTCTTTCTCAAGGATATTTCCTTCAACAATTCCTTCAAACTGATTTTCTTTACCATCTATTATTAAAGAGATTACGGTTCTAAACCTAGATTTCCTATTTTCGATGCCGTTAAGATTCCGAAGCACCTTTTTCATATTGGCTTTTGCATCCTTTTCTTCTCCGGCATATCTGGCAGAGTAAACACCAGGCTCATTATTCAAAGCTTCTATTTCCAATCCTGTATCATCCGCAAAGCAGTTCACTTTATATTTATCAAAGATATACTGAGCTTTTTGACTTGCATTCTCTTCCAAGGTTTCGTAATCTTCCGGAATCTCATCATCACAATTAATATCTGCCAGACTTAACAGTTCAATCTCTTCTCCTAAAAGGTTTTGTAACTCCTTTAGTTTATTTAGGTTATTGGTTGCAAAAACAAGCTTCATAGTAATTCTTTTATCAATTTAAGGATATAAAAAAACAACGGTCATACAACCGTTGTTCAAATATATAAATTTCAATTTCATGCTTTAATAAAAACTGCCATATTTAGCTAGGTCGGTTCGTGGATTCACACACATTACAGGAATATGAGCCGAATTAGCAATTACAAATTGTTCATGAGCTCCCAACATATAATCCTGGAATGAGATGTTTTTAGTCGTCATGATCAGGATGATATCTGCCTCAATTTTTTTAGCAAAATCAACCGTTTCCATCGCAAAATCATTTCCTCCATCAGCTGTATCAATTTCATAATCGATGCCTCTGCTTTCCAAATACTTTTTCGCAAAAACAAGATTCGCTTTCGTTCTCTGAAGCATTTGACCTTCTGGAATTTTAGGAGTAATAATTCGCATTTTCGCCTTAAAGAATTTACCTAAAAATTCTGCCCAGCTTAACTTCTCTTTATTTTCCTTTTTAAAATCAACAGGCAATACTACCGATGAATATTTCTTTTGAACAGGAGGAGCCTGAACCACAACAAAAGGTACACGCGATCCAATGATAACCTTCAAAGCCCAACTACCAGTCAATTTTTGCATGCCTTTAATTCCATGCGTACCCATAAGTACCAACATCGAATTCATTTCTTTCGCAATATCATTAATCGATGTAAAAATACTACCCTCACGAACAATTACGTCAACGCGAACGCCAGTCTCTTTTTCAATTTTCACAATAGCTTCAGCCATTTTCACATTGGCCTCATCAATTTGGGAATCTTTTTTGACAATGTGCAGCAAAGTAACAATTGCATCAACATTTTCAGCAAATATCAAAGCATGTTCCAGTGCGTACTCAGCCACAGTGGAAAAATCCCATGCTACAAGTATTGATCTCTTCGTGTTTTCCATAGTTTAAAGTAAAAGAGGATGGTCATTAACAGTATTAACATAACCGTGCTACAATTTAGCCATTTTCTACTAAACTAGCAAATTTTAGCTAAGTCTGATAATATTCTGTATTAATTTAAGCTTAAGACCATTATTTAAAATTTCTTGGCTATTTTTATTACCATTGTTCAACGTGAATTCTAACTTGCAGCTAATGACTCAACAACTTGCTATATTAATCTTTTCATATTCAACTAGCTACACACCAAAGTTTCTTGTTTCGTTAAGCGAAAATGCATCGAGTTTTATTTCTGAAAACATAGTTGTATTAGGTCTTTTACAGATATTCCTTCTTTCATTAATGTATTTGTGGCACAGATTGAGGCTTAAAAAACAAAAAAGAGAGATTGAAAATGAATTTTACGATAAAAATCAAGAGATAATTCTACAAAAAAACAAAGCTGAAAAACTTCTTTCCAACTTATTACCCAAACAAACTGCTGAAGAATTACAATCTACCGGAAAAGTAAGCTCCCGAAGATTTCGAATGGTTACCGTTTTGTTCTCGGATATTCATGGATTCACCAAAATTGTTGAACAAATGAATCCAGAGGATTTAATTGATGAACTTGATAAATTTTTCATGCATTTCGACACAATTGTTGAAAAGTTTAATATCGAAAAAATAAAAACAGTTGGTGATGCCTACATGTG
>JBFFMG010000388.1:0-3050 GCA_041554215.1 Labilibaculum sp. | reverse complement strand
TATAAATTTGACATGTTCAAACATATGCACAAAATGGAATTAAAGATAGATCACAATAGTCCACTACCTCTTCATGCACAAGTGGAAATACTTTTACGAAAAATGATTGAACTTCCTGAATATAAGAATGGTGGATTCTTACCGAAGGAGATTGATTTGGCAAAAAGATTAGGGATTTCAAGAAACACATTACGACAAGCAACTAATAAGCTAGAATATGAAGGATTGTTGATTCGTAAAAAAGGAATAGGTACTAAAGTTGCAGAAAAAGGAATCACCACAAATCTGGATAATTGGCAAAGCTTTACTCAGGAAATGTCTGATAAAGGAGTTGATTTTGTAAATTTTTTGAGTGAGGCAAAATGGGTAACAGCCAACGAAAAAGTTGCTTGCTTTTTCAACATTGCGATAGATGAAAAAATTCTCTGTCTTTCCAGATTAAGAGGTTTTTCCGATGGTCCTTTTGTTTATTTTGAAAGTTATTTTCATCCACGAATTGGTCTTACAGGCAAAGAAGACTTCAAGAAACCATTGTATAGCATTTTGGAGAACGAGTACCATGTGGTGCCATCCATTTCCAAAGAAGAAATAAAAGCACGACTAGCTACAAAGATTACAGCCGATCGCTTACAAATTAAGCAAGGAGATCCTGTATTGGTAAGGGAACGTTACGTTTCTGATCCAGGCGATCGTCCAATAGAATACAATATTGGCTTTTACATCGCTGAAAAATTCACTTATTCAATAACCATTACCAGATAGATTGAACATGAAAAATCAAATATCCATTGGTGTTGATGTTGGCGGAAGTCACATTAGTTGTGCTGCTTATGATCTGAAAAACAAGAAACTGATTGCGGAAAGTATTTCACATATCCCCTTAAACAATCAGGGGAGTAAAAAGGAAATTGTTGATGCTTTTGGAACAGTTCTACGTTTGTGTATTTCTAAAATAGAAGCGAATGATTTACTCGGAATTGGTATTGCAATGCCCGGACCTTTTGATTACGTAAATGGAATTGGATTATTTACAGGATCGAATGCCAAATTTCAAAGCATAAATCAAGTGAATTTAAGAGATGAAATTCAAGAAAACATTGGGTTAATGAATCTTCCAATTCGTTTTATTAATGATGCTACCGCTTTTGCAATTGGAGAATATTTCCTGGGTAAGCTAAGAGGAGGTAAACAAACATTGGCAATCACTTTAGGAACCGGTTTAGGCTCGGCTTTCCTCTCTGAGGGAATTCCGGTTATTGTGGAGGATACTGTGCCGGAAAATGGCTGTATTTGGCATTTACCATTCGAAAAAGGTATCGCTGATGATTATTTTTCAACTCGGGGGCTTCTAAATCGCTATTTCGAACGAACAGGAATAAAATTGACCGGCGTAAAGGAAATTGCCGACTTGGCAACAGAGGATGAGCAAGTAAAAGAATTGTTTACAGATTTTGGAGAAAAAATCGCCTTTTTGTTAAGTCCATGGATTAAGAAATTTAAAGTGGAAGCAATTGTTTTTGGAGGCAATATCTCAAAAGCATCCTATTTATTCGATGATGCTATGAATCAGCAGTTTAAAAAAGATAATTTAGAGCTTCGGATAGAATATTCAGAGCTGCAGGAATCTGCGGCATTTGTTGGAGGAGCTCAGTTGCTGGATTCAGAGTTTTGGGAATCCATTAAGGAGCAGTTAATGCATATGTAATTCAGTAAAAAAATAGATTATTCATCATTTAACAATTAGAATAAATGCACAAATCAGTATGTTCAAACATTTATACAATCTCACGAAATATTTTTCTTTCGTTGATTTTACTTTCAGCATCATGTTCCAGTGAAAGTGATTTGATAAAATATGTGAACCCAAATATCGGAACCGCACATAGTCGTTGGTTTTTCTACACACCTGCTGCCCTTCCTTTCGGGATGGCAAAACCTGCCCCGAGCACAAATGGTCACTATGGAAATAAATGGGGGTGGGAAGCTGTTGGTTACGATGACAGGCATGAATCGATTGAAGGCTTTGCCAATGTTCATGAATTTCAATTAGGTGGTATTGTGTTAATGCCAACCAATGGGAAGTTAATTACGACTCCCGGAAAACTTGAAAATCCAGATTTGGGTTACCGTTCGAGATTTCAGAAAGAATTAGAAATTGCTCAGCCGGGATATTATAAAGTGGAATTGGAAGATTATGGAATTAAGGCCGAACTGACATCAACTAAACGAGTAGCCATTCATCAATATACTTACCCTGCTAACAAAAAGGCGAATCTGATTTTTGATATTGGAAATCCGCAAGGAGAGAGTGGAAAAGTTGTAGATGCTGAGGTAAAAAGAATTGATGAGAAAACGATCGAAGGTTGGGTGGAAACAGCTCCTGAATACGTGAAGAAATATCAAGAGGGCTCAACTGTGAGTATGTATTTTGTTGCCAAATTGAACAAGCCAATCAAGGAATTTGGGGCCTTTAGAGGCGATTCAATTTTTAAAAATCAAGATCAAATATCTGGTAAAGGAGCTGGATTGTATTTTTCATTTATGCCAACAGATCATGAAGTTATAGAAATTCAGGTGGCTTTGTCATACACCTCTTTAGAAAATGCATACAAAAACCTGAAAGCTGAAGCTATGCCTTTTTCAGAAGCCAAAAAGGATGCCCAGCAAATTTGGAATACAGAATTGAATAAAATTCAGGTAAAAGGCGAATCTGAAACAGATAAAACAAAATTCTACACAGGATTGTATCACGCATTGCTTGGACGAGGATTGGCAAACGATATAAATGGAGCCTATCCGAAAAATGATGGAACCATTGGGCAACTTCCACTAAATGAAGATGGAACGCCTCAATTTAATTTTTACAATACCGATGCGGTTTGGGGAGCATTTTGGAACCTAACTCAGCTTTGGACTTTGGCTTGGCCTGAATATTACAATGATTTTGTTCAAACTCATTTACAGATTTACAAGGATACGGGTTGGTTTTGTGATGGTTTGGCAAATAGTCGGTACGTTTCTGGAGTAGGAACAAACTATGTGGGACTAGT
>JBFFMG010000387.1:0-3059 GCA_041554215.1 Labilibaculum sp. | reverse complement strand
CGGCCCCTCTTATTTTTCATGGTTTTGGATGGGGAATCTGGATGCTTGGGGCGGACCGCTGCCAATGAGTTGGAAGGAAAGCCATCGCGATTTGCAAAAAAAGATTTTAAAACGTGAGCGTGAATTGGGAATGAAACCTGTTTTACCTGCTTTTACAGGACATGTTCCAGCTTCCTTCAAGAAGTTTTTCCCGAAAGCTAATTTGAAACAAACCAATTGGGGAAATGATTTTGAAGATACCTACATATTGGATGCAAACGATCCTTTGTTTGCCGAGATTGGAAAGAAATTTTTGGAAACACAATCCCGTATTTACGGAACAGATCATTTGTATTCTGCCGATACCTTTAACGAAAATGAGCCACCGTCTAACGATCCGGAATACTTGTCAGCTTTAAGCAGTAAGGTTTTTGAAGGGATGAAATCTGCTGATCCAGAAGCTATTTGGGTGATGCAGGGATGGTTATTTTATAGTCATCGTGAATTTTGGAAAGCTCCTCAGATAAAAGGTTTACTGGATGCTGTTCCAGATGATAGAATGATTATTCTGGATCTGGCGACGGAAATAGAACCTGTATGGAAAAGAACTGAATCTTTCTATGGAAAACAATGGATATGGAACATGCTTCATAATTTTGGAGGTAACATCAGCATGTTCGGACGCATTGAAACTGTTGCAGCAGAACCAGCAAAAGCTTTAGCAGATGCCAATGCCGGAAAAATGGCTGGAATTGGATTGACCATGGAAGGAATAGAGCAAAATCCGGTACTTTATGAGTTGATGACTGATAATACCTGGAGAGATACACCTATTGATTTGAATGATTGGCTGAAAAAGTACATCAGAAATCGGTATGGCAAACAAACAGAGAACTTGATAGAGGCATGGTCTATTTTGGTGAAAACGGCATACAACGGAAAAGAAATTAGGGATGGAGCAGAGTCTATTATTGTAGCCAGACCTACTTTTGACGGATATCGGAGATGGGCCAGAACCAAGCTAAATTATGCGCCTGAAGATTTATTGCCTGCATGGGATTTATTCATTAAATCGATCCCTGAATGCGATACTTATGATGGATTTCAGTATGATTTGGTAGATCTCACACGTCAGGTTTTGGCAAATTATGCATTACCACTTCAACAGGAATTTGCTAGGGCTTATCAAAACGACGATCGGGTGGCTTTCGAAAAATACAGTTCAGAATTTATCGAATTGATAGAGGATATGGATCGTTTATTGGCTAGTCGTCTGGATTTTTTACTAGGGCCTTGGATTGCTGATGCGCGAAGTTGGGGAAATTCAGAAAGCGAAAAAGCAGTGTACGAGCAAAATGCTCGCGATTTAATTACACTTTGGGGCGATGCTGGCAACAGACTTCATGAATATGCCAATAGGCAATGGAGTGGTGTGTTTACAGATTTTTACAAACCTCGTTGGGAGTACTTTTTTAAGGATGTAAACAGCAACTGGGGACATTTCGATCAACAAGCTTTTGATGATGAAATTAAAACGTGGGAATGGGAATGGGTAAATTCCAGAAAAGATTACCCGATAGTTCCACAAGGAAGCTCAACTGCAATTGCTAAAGAGTTATTTGAGAAATATAACAAGCGAATTATTCCTTTAACTAAACGTTTACCTGAAATAATATACAATTACTAAGATGGAAGAAATAGTAAATCAGAAACCGAATCGTTTTTTATCCCTTGATGTTTTTAGAGGACTAACGATTTGTTTAATGATCGTTGTAAATACACCAGGTACAGGTGCAAAATTATATCCATATCTGGTTCATGCCAATTGGTTTGGATTCACCCTTGCCGATTTAGTGTTCCCGTCTTTTTTGTTTGCCATGGGCAATGCAATGAGCTTTTCGATGGGAAAACTAAAATTGGCATCATCAGGTTTTGTGTGGAAAAAAATACTCAGGCGTACAGTTCTTATTTTTCTGATTGGTTATTTAATGTATTGGTTTCCATTTTTTCAGCAAGGAGTTGATGGTTCCTGGGGATTAAAACCAATTAGTCAAACTCGCGTAATGGGAGTTTTGCAACGCATTGCTTTATGTTATTTTTTCGCATCTCTTATCTTCTACTATTTTTCTCAGAGAGCATCTCTTATTTTGTCGGGTATTATTTTGTTGGCATATTGGGGAATTCTATACTTGTTTGGCGAAGCGGGTGGTGAATTGGCAATGGCAACAAATGCAGTAACTCGTTTCGATTTATCAATATTGGGAGAAGGACATATTTACAAGCGGGATAGTATCCCATTTGATCCGGAAGGACTTTTAAGCACCATACCGTCTATTGTTAATGTAGTGTCTGGATATGTGGCTGGTATGTTTATTCAACAAAAAGGAAAGACCTATGAAGGAATAAGCAAATTACTTATTGCTGGATTTCTCTTAGCTTCGTTGGCTTTATGGTGGGATTTAGTTTTCCCAATTTCAAAAAAGCTTTGGACAAGTTCGTTCGCACTTTATACCATTGGCCTTGACCTATCTGTAATGGCTATTTTAATTTATGCTATCGAGATGAAAAAAGTGAAGTTTGGTATTCAATTTTTGGATATTTTTGGAAAAAATCCTTTGTTTATTTATGTGTTTTCCGAGGTATTCTATGTTATTTTGCGGCAAATCCGAACAACTTCTGGTTTGGATTTATTTGAGTGGGTAAGTGAAAGAATTTTTCAGATTGTATTTCCCGGATCATTTGGTGCGTTTATTACTGCATTGGCATTCATGTTTCTTTGTTGGTACTTAGGATGGTGGCTTAAAAAAAAGCGTATTTATATCAAAATATAAATAGTTTACGTTTCTCAATTTTTGTAGTAGATTGCTAATTTGGAAGTCCTTATTATTAAGGTGTTTTGAAAACAAGTTTAATGCCTGCTCTCTAATATTTAACCATCTGGTTTCAGTATTTACTATTCTAATTGTTATATTGGAAGCTATATTGTTATTATTAATTTCATTTTTTACTTTTTAAATGCGTGGTCAGTTCATAGTATTCATCTGTATTTTAATTTCTTCATCGGTTTATGCCGAGGATAT
>JBFFMG010000386.1:0-3065 GCA_041554215.1 Labilibaculum sp. | reverse complement strand
TCACCATAATTGTCTCTTTTTCCACCATTAGCACCAAAATTCATGAAAAAGTTCACCTTACCAGTTTTGTAATTCATATCTAAAGAGCCATTCAAACGAGTATTTTCGCCTCGAGTCATCCCTAAATTCACATTCCCATTAAAACCAATATTTGCGTTCTTGTTTAGCACGATATTGATGATCCCACTCATTCCTTCTGGATTATATTTCGCCGATGGATTGGTAATTAACTCAACACTTTTAATTGATGTTGATGGTATTTGCTGTAACAATTGAGCAGCACTAATATTAGTGGGCTTGCCATCAACCAAAATCCTTACATTCTCGTTTCCTCTTAAACTCACCGTTCCGGTTTGACTATCAACACTAACCGATTGTACATTATTTAATACCTCAGAAGCTGTTGCTCCTGCTGCGGTTAGGTCTTTACCTACATTGATCACTTTCCTATCAATTTTCTGAGTTACAGTAGAAAGTTCTGCTCTTACCGATACTTCTCCAAGAAGTTCAGAATCCTCTTCAAGCTCAACAGTTCCCAATTTATGAGCTGATATCTTAGATGAGAAATCAAGTTTTCTCACATACGGTTTGTATCCCATGTATTGAATCTCTACCGTATTCTTTCCTTTGGGAATTTTCTTGATAACAAACGTCCCTTCATTATCAGTAATTCCACCCGTTAGTATTTTATTACTGGCATCTCGTATTACCACATTTACATACGGTAGAGGATCCTTGGTTTTTACATCAACAACAATACCCGTTAATGAACCATTTTTATCCCCTACAGCCATCTCATTTTCAGCATAACTGGAAATACTGCATATCATTAATATGATTATCAATATTCTTTCTCTCATAATTTAGTTTGTTTACACGATTAGTTCTGTAGCGGTTAGACTACAATTAAAATTTAACGCCTATTTAAAGATTATATACTTGTTCTGCCACACTATACTTTAAAAAATCTACGGCAATAATGACTAAGAACATCTCAATAAGCGATTCGCCATTTGCTCTATCACATATAATGCCGAAAAACTTATAACACTCATTATAACACAGATACAATAACGAGTGACACTTTTCCATTGTCCGATATCGAACATGTCATGTACGCTTAAAAATTATGTTATCAGAGATATTATTAAAGGATTTATTATCAAAAAAACTTCTATAGTAACAGTAAAATAGGCTTATCTGTCGATGTAACTCCTGTAAATTTGAAATTTACAGGCTTGGAGGTAAGGATTTGCAATCCGTATTTCCTTTAAAATCAAATTCAAAATTCGAAACTATGATATCAGGAACAGTTGAGTCATTTCAAATAACATAATTATCTGAAAAACACTGGTAACATCTCAAAATTATTGCTAAATTCAATCTGATTTTTTTTGAATATAAAACCTTATACAATGTCAAATCAATCAGATTTAGAAATCCTACTCGATGAGATCAATGCAATAGACTAGTCCAACATCAAGAAATGTGCGATCCCTTTCGAAATATACATTTACGAAGCCGAACGCTTACTTACCAGAGCAACAGAAGATCTCCCGAAACTATTGGCAATAAATATGCCCACGGATCTTTTGGGGAAATTAAAAAGCAGAACCAATGCTCTACTTCGAGCTCAACTAAATTGGATGGAACAAAGCAGCGAAAAGCAACAAGCTAAAACAGATTGGAAAATTGCAGCTCCTGAATTTAAAAACTTACATTCAGAACTGATTAAGCATTTTCAGTTTGCTTTCAGAAAAAAAGAGAGTTTACTCGATAAGTTAGAGTACATAAAAAAAGGAAACTCTTATGCCGATATAATCATGGATTTGGCCAGTTTATCAGTTTTGGGTAAAGAAAATTCGGAACTTTTGCTTGCGATCAATTTCGATCTTTCTTTGCTCGATCGAGCGGCAGAAGAAGCAGAGCGAATGGCTGCGCTTCGAGGCCAAATTAACGGACGAATGTATGTTAAAGATGATCAATTAATCATCCGAAATAAGGCATTTACCTTACTAAAAGAATGCATTGATGAACTCCGTTCGTACGGACAATTTGCCTTTCGTGATGATCCTGATGTTGCCAAGTCCTACTCGAGCAACTACAGGCGAGAAAAACAAAAAGAATATCGAAAAAATCGAAAGATGGATGAATCTACTCATGATTAAGATACCTCCACAACGTAATCTAAAATACCCACATCACACCCTATGTTCGCCACATCCCATTTTAACACTTCCACATCATCTGTCATCTTTTCCCCATCAATTATGTATTTATTATTAGCAATGTGTAGATGATCATCATTGATAGGCATTAAATACTTTATGATGTGGAGAAGATTGCAATAGATGTGTATTGCATCCTTACCGATGTGTACACATTACATCTTAATGAGTATTACTTAATTGTAGAAGTGGAAGCTTTAGCTCCTATAAATTTGTAATTGGCAGGTATAAAGGAAATTCCATCAAATTATAATTAATTTAAACGTTACTAATAATATTAAAACGAAATGAAAAAGATACTATTGGTAAGCATTATTGCACTGTTTTGCTTTTCGGCCTTTGCCGATAAACGTGCCGAGGTTACTATTCTGCAAACAGGTTTTACTCAACCTGTAAATACCTGGTTCGATAATGGCGATGGAAAGGTTGAGGGATATATATTTTATTTTTTGTGACAAATTGACTTATTTCTTTTTCTCTATCTATCATTTCTGAACTTTCCTTTCTGTCGAAAAGAGATAGAGAATCTAACATTTGAAATAATTGCTCTAAAATTCTAATTTCCCTTTTCTCAATCATTAAGCTTTTTTTATTTTTTTATCCCTGCCTTTCACAATAAGTTTTGTGAAAAGCTTGACCAGTTCTACCCCTATGTTCAGTGATATTAGAACAAGAAAAGTAATTGAAATAGTATTCATATCAGAAACTTGTTTATCTGGCAAAATGGAAGTTCTCAACGGATAGTTATACCCAATTTATATGATAGCCGTTTTAATTATCCTACTAGATGGCTAATTTCCCGTTTAGATAGCATTCATTAATAGGGTAACATTCTCT
>JBFFMG010000385.1:0-3075 GCA_041554215.1 Labilibaculum sp. | reverse complement strand
TTCATCGTTTGGATAAACCCACTTGCGGATTGTTGATAATTGCTAAAACATCCCAAGCAATAGGAGCTTTGGGGGCACAATTTAAAAATAGAGTTGTCAGTAAACGATACACAGCAGTGGTCATTGGCAATTTGTCTGATAAAGGAAAAATTGATATGCCTGTTGACGGAAAGGAAGCTGTGAGTTCATTCGTAGTTATTCGTCGAAATAACTCAATTAGGAATCATACCTTAAGCATGGTGAACTTGTTTCCTAAAACAGGAAGAACTCATCAGTTAAGAATTCACATGGCAGGCATGGGAACTCCAATTTTAGGAGATAAACTCTATGGAAGTGAAGGCGAGATTTTGCGTAAGAAAGGATTGTTTTTGTGTGCAACAGGATTACAGTTTGATCATCCTTTTACCAATGAAAAAATGGATTTGTCGATAGATCCACCCTATAAATTCGGTCGCTTTATGAAAATGGAAGAAAAACGTTGGGAAAAATATAAAGAAGATTTGAATCTAGTTTAATTACTCGTAAAACGCCTCTATTCCTGGATATCCAAATTTTTTCTTGGCCATTTGAGTTGGGAATATCATGTATTGTACTTCAGCTTCAGAGCAGATTTTACCGTTTTCATCTAAAATTTCAGCATGAATATTGGCAAATCTCTTTTCTTGAGAAAGTAAACGCGCTCGTACTGTTAGTAATCCTTGATCAGTAAAAGCAGAATTTCTAAATTTAGCATTTAAGGCTGTGGTAACGCCACTTGTTTCACATTTAATAAATACTACCCAACAAGCAATCTCATCGAGAATAGTGGTTTGAATACCTCCATGCAATACATTCTTAAAACCGGCTAAGTGAGATTTAGGATTCCACTTTGAAATGATGAAATCACCATCTTCCATGAATTCCATTTTAAGGCCCTGTTCATTTTTGGGAGAGCAGCCAAAACAGCTTCCATTCTCGGTTTCTATGTACGGATTGAGTAATTTTTTCATGTTTCTCGATTTTCGGACTCGAAAGTAAGAAAGGATTCTTGAATTCCGAAATAATCTTACTTTTTAAAAACGATATTTGAGCAGTAATTTAATCTCTGATTTTGTATTGCCACTTATTTCTGAGTTTCCTGAGCCTATGCTAGTTTGATTAGAATATTTTATTTGAGCATATTTCAAGTACAATTTAAAGTTTTGGTTTAATTCCCAGTTGCAATTGATATAAAAGCGACTTCCCTTCAAATAGTAGGCAGGAACTGAGTAGGCATAAAGAATATCATTTTCGTAGGCGTAAATTCTCGAATTATAAGACTCCGTGTCGAATAAGGCGTAGCGAAGATTAATAGAAATAGGATTGTTTGTAAAGTGATAGATTAAATCTTGATAAAGCAGATAACCTTTCTCACTACTATTTTCCTTTTGGTAATGGGCAATTTCAATTCGGTTTCTAATTTCCCAATTCTCATTTATTTTTGCTGACAAATGCAATCTGTATTGATTTTTCTTTTGAATTGCAAGACCTTTTATGATGTTGGAGCTATTGTTTACAGGTTTGTTTTCCTGTTTATACCTGAAATAAATCGAAACTGAATTGTTCGGTGTGAATTCGATTTGCGAAAAATATTCATGTCCTTCGCTTGGCGAATTGGCTGAATATCTTAGCCACGGGAATTGAAACTGATCGTAATAAGCTTTTACAGACCATTTCGGATATGGATGAAATTCTACGCCCATGTAAAAACCTTCTTCGTTTTGAGTTTTGCTTTGTTCTGCGAATGCATTCGAAAAAAGGGCATGATAATCGGGATCGTATTTTCGGTAAATTAGTTCAAAATTTAATTGAGGATGAGCTTGTATGTTTGCTCCTTGCAATATTGCTTTGCCACCCGATTTGCTTTGCGCGATTTCTCCAAATAGGTGTATCGATCGAAATTGGCTCTCGTAGTAAAGACTAATATTTCTGTTTTCATTTCCTCTAAAGCTATAGTAATTATAGGGAGCATCTGCTCCTGTTATTTTAGGGGAGTATTTAGATTGCAGATATGATATTCCCATCTCAATTTTATTCAAGTTGACCGACAGATAGGATCCCAACACTGTTTCCTCCAATGTGTTTTTTTTAGCAAATTCGTTGTTGCTTCGATGAAATCCGGTGTTTACAATGCTCGATATAAATGGGTTAATAGAATCCGAACCAAGGCTGCCATCTTTCTTTTTGTAGGAAGCAAATGCTGCAAAATTCAAATTTTTTAGAGGCACTAGTAATATAGATACCCCACGGTGGAATTGATTTTCATCGGTTGATTTGTAGCTTTTTATTCCTTGAGATTTGTAAGAGTTGTGAGTTGTTAAGGATGATTTTCCACCACCCAATCCAGACCATAGATTCAATCCTTGTCCGAATTTAATCTGATAATCACCAAGGTTTACCTGCTTTAAAATGCCTTTTGAGTTGTATTGGAGATAGGCTGAGTAAAAATCAAAACCATTTTTATTTTCTCCTTCAAAAAATGGTTCCCCTTTGTCTTTTTCGGATGTGAAACCGAAAGATATTTTATTTTGAGCCGAAGTGAATTGGTAACGGGAGTAATATTTCCATGGATTTCCCAAGTATCTTGAGTTCTCGTTTTCGATCGCATAGCCTTTCTCTTTTTCAATTGTTTTTTCTGATTTTAAGAGCAGAATATGTTTAGCTTTATTTTTGAGATTGAGAGAGTCTTGTGATATTTGTTTTAGGCTGATAAAAGGAGCAATGTTTCTAATTGTTTCGATAGAAAATCCAGGGACTAATTGTAATTCATAAAGACTAAATATTTGTCCAGTACTTTCTCTGTATTTAATGAAATTAGTGATTTGATTTTTATTGAGAATAAATAGTTTGTCAAGATCACTTTCTTTCGCATTATTTAAATTAATCGGATCAATTAGAAGTTTGTTCAATTCGTCCAATAAATTGGAATAGTCTAATTCTTCCTCGCTTTGTTCCGCAATTGCTTCAATCAAATTTTCAATTAAATCGTTTTGTGATGCTGTATTTTGCGCCAGCGATATCAGCGCAAAGCAAATGGAAACTAAAAAAAGAATGATT
>JBFFMG010000384.1:0-3087 GCA_041554215.1 Labilibaculum sp. | reverse complement strand
TGAGGATGTGGATGAATCAAAAAATGATTTGTCCTATCAGGAAGCACTTATTATAGCTATGAAAAAAGAAAAGGCTAAATTTAAATTTTATTTTAAAATGGCGGAAAGCGCCGTCAATAAGGAGTGTAAGGATATATTTTTAGCATTAGCTAATGAGGAAGCTCGTCAGAAATTAAGATTTGAAATTGAATATGATGAACATATTCTAGTTGAAAATTGAGAGATTACTGATTATAGTTGGTTTAAGAAGTTAAATTAGATCGAAATTCGGGTAACGAATTTCGATTTTATTTTTTTTACGGCTCAATTATTGTAGATATTTTGTTTTCCAAGCGGACTTTAGTATTTTTGTTAACTATTGCGAGTGAACTATAAATGTTTGAAATACAGATAATTAATGAATTATTTTTTTCGAAGTATTCTACTGATATGTCTCTTTATTGGAGCCATGAATTTTACAAATGCTCAATCTACAACGGTTGAGATATCTAATAATAAGGTTGTTGTAGGTGGTCAGACCTGTTTTTTGCATCTTGTTAAAGAGAAGCAAACATTGTTTTCTATAAGCAGAGCATATGGTATTGATCTTGCTGTTATTTTACAAGTGAATCGAAAAACGGAAGCAACTGTTAATGTTGGAGAGGTTTTAAGAATACCGATTGTAAATGCAGAAACTGTTCTTTCTCCGGATTTAGTGAAAAAAGAAGATGAAAAATTCTATTACCATATAGTTAAGAAGGGAGATACATTATTTTCTTTATACAAAAAATATGGTGTAGATATTGAAGTAATCAAGTCTTCAAATCCTGATATGGGACCAAATCTAAGTTTGGGTTCAATTGTGAAAGTTCCAAAAATTGAAAAGAAGGAACCGATTGTTCAAACGCCAAGACATGACAAGAATTATTATTATTACGTTATAAAACAGGGTGATACGGAGTCTGGGATTTCTAGAAAGTTTTTTATGAATCTTCGGAAGTTTAAAAAATTAAATCCGAAGTTAAAAGACAATGTTCTGAAAATTGGTGATTGGGTTCGTATACCGAGATATTTAGTTCCTCCAGAGTATTTTATAGAAAAAAAGGAGGTGAAGGATACAATATCAGAAGTTCAGGAAGTTATTAAGTCTCCGGTTGCTGATGTGATTTTCAAACCTATAACTCAAAATAAAATAAGAATTGCATTGTTTCTGCCTTTGTATCTAAATGCAAATGATTCTATAAATAAAAGTATTACTTATAAGGATACTATTGAGATTGTTACAGAACGAGAGTCAAGGATTTTGTACAATAAATCACACGATTTTATTCGTTTTTATCAAGGGGTTTTATTGGCTGTTGATTCTCTGCAAAAAGAAGGTTTATCGGTTGATCTTCATGTTTTTGATACAGATAAAAACCCTGCTCGTGTTCAACGAATTATTGCAGGTTTGCAGTATACCGATCTGGATTTTATAATTGGTCCTGTATATCAAAATACATTTTCAATTGTAGCAGAATTTGCTCAGGCCAGAAGAATTCCAATTATTTCGCCATTATCACAAAAGATTTCAGAATTGAAAGTAAATCCTTTTGTGATTCAAATGAATACATCAATCGAATCGATTTGTGGAAAGATGTCTGATTTTGTATGCACTGTTTTAGATACAAGAAATTTAATTATTGTACACCCCGATCGTTATGAGCATTTGAATGAATTTCAATTGGTAACGGATATTGAACGAAATATGTTCGAAAAAGGAAAGTACTGGCAAAATGGTGAAATGACTTATAAGAAGATTTCATTTGACGAGTATGGACTTTTTGGCATTGAGCGCATGTTGAGTGACACTTGTGAAAATGTTATTTTAATACCTTCCACAAAGCAACCATATGTAGAAAATATTATCTCCAATTTAAATGTTTTAAGTCAACGTTTCGATATTCGATTAATTGGATTTCCTGTGTGGCAACGATATAATAGTTTAGATGCTGAGTTATTCTATAATTTAAACTTGAGTGTTATAACTCCATATAATATTGATTATAAGGAGACTAAGATTGACTTGTTTGTTTCCGATTTTAGAAGGAAATTTAAATGTGAGCCAAATGATTTTAGCTTTAGGGCATTTGACTTGTGTCGGTATTTTTCAAAGGCAGTTAGTCATTTTGGACCTGCTTTTCCTGATCATTTGAATGAAATGAAATTGGATCAGTTGCAATCCAATTACTATTTTAAAAGAGTGAATGCGTTTGGAGGGATAGAGAATCAAGGTGTTCATGTAGTTAATTATTCCAGAGATTTCAAGATAAGGCATTACATTCCAAAATTTCATAATGTTTCAACATCATCAGAGTTTAGATAATAAAAACTAAATTTATAAATAGCAGCCGAATCTTATCGATTCGGCTTTTTTTATCCGATTACGGAGAAAACATCCAGAATAGGATGTCGTTTTTTTATACCTATGAAAGTGTCATGTTCATTGACTTTTTTTTAATTTTAGGATATTTTATCCAATATCGTAGATTCGTGTAAATTCATGTGTTTAGTGTAATGAGCTGAATGTGAGCAGGTAGAAGGTGGTGGTATGGGGTTTGGTTGTAACTAAGTGTTAGTTACCTAAAGTCCTGTAATTATGAAAAAATATCTACTCCTGGGATGCCTATGGGTTATCTCTACTATTTTTGTACACGCTCAAGTTCCTGCCGATATTACTGCTGCTCCGAACGCAACAGTTGATGCTCTTTTTGAAATATCCTTTACAGATAATTCAACTTGGCGATTAGCCGTTTCACAAATTTTATTTGGAGATGATATTCTTCCGGTTGATGCTTATCGTCTTTCAGATGCCGGTAAAATTACTTTTTATCCAGATATGAGTGCATTCTTACAGAGTGATACCACACTGGTTATTACGATTACTTCCACTGATACTCCTGGTGTTGATGGAACTGTTTCTCAAGCTATCGGTCATGGAGCAGCGGCCAATATTGTGATGGTCACTCAGCCAACAGCTCCGGCATCTAATGGAGGCTTATTAGGAACACAGCCAGTTGTAAAATTGCAGGATCAGTACAATAATGATTGTACGGATGATGATGCCAC
>JBFFMG010000383.1:0-3095 GCA_041554215.1 Labilibaculum sp. | reverse complement strand
TCTGTCCAGTTAAAACTAACTGATCTTTGTAATTCATGTAGTAAATATTCGCTTCAAAAAAGGCATTTGAACTAGTGAACTTATATCCCATTTCGTAATCGAATAATCGTTCACTGGTTGGCGTTTTTCCTTGCTCAGCATCGGTATAATTACTTCTGTTTGGCTCTCTGTTTGCAATAGCGAGAGAAGTAAACAACCTGTGATTGCTATTTATTTGGAAGTTTACCCCGAATTTAGGATTGAAAAATACAAAGTCATGATTCTGTGTCAAATCACGAAAATCATCATCAATTCCTTCAATTTCATAATCGATACCTCGTAATTGCATATCGGCATAAAGGTCAAATTGTTCCGAAATTGAAATATTGGCTTTTAAGTAAGTGTTGTAATCTGTTTTAGTTCCAGTACTTGCATAATACTCATGATCCAAAAACGCATCGCCGGCATTTTTCATCCAACGAATTCTTCCGAAATGATCACCTTCATATTTATTTAAGGCACCACCCCAAACCAAATCAACATTTGTAAATGAGTGACTTAAAGAAAAAACTGCTCCGTAAAAATCATTATCCAACCATTTTCTTCTAATCACATCTGTTTTGGTAATGCTCTCACTTCCAACAACAATTGGATCTAAACCATACTTGCTTAACTTATCGTTTGGCTTAAACTGCTCGTAGTATCCTTCGCCATGGGTGTAATGCAATCCAATATTCAGTTTTGTATTTTCTGATAACAGATGAGTTAAGAATAATTGCGAATGTTTCTGCCAATAATTATCAGTTTCATTCTTGTAGGTATACAAATTGTAAGTTCTGCTATCCGAAGCTTTCATGAAATCAACAGCTTCCTGACTTATCAACCAGTTATCTGCATACTCCTGCATTCCAGCCTCATCATTGTTCAATCTCACGCTAGGAACACCATTCCATGCTTGGTAAGTTTGCTCTTTTCCTGCAAAAAAGTTGGCTTTAATACTTGTTTTTTCTCCGTAGTATCCTCCCGAAAGGAAAACAGACTGCAAATCAGATTTTGCTCTGTCGATATAACCATCAGAAGTAATTTTAGACAAACGGGCATCAAAAGCAAAGCCATTCTTTCCAAGTCCGGTACCCACTTTAACCGTGTTTTTAAAAGTATTGAATGAACCTGCCGAGCTAGCAATTTCAGCGTATGCTTCAGTAGCCACTTTCGAGGTTTGAAGATTTACTGTTGCACCAAAAGCAGCTGCTCCATTCGTAGATGTTCCAACTCCTCGTTGAATCTGAATGTCTTCTACCGAAGAAGCAAAATCGGGCATATTCACCCAATAAACACCATGAGACTCGGAATCATTCAAAGGAATACCATCAATGGTAACATTAATTCGATTCGCATCGGTTCCTCTTACTCTAAATCCGGTATAACCTACACCAGAACCAGCATCAGAAGTCGTTACAAATGAAGGTGTAGACGACAAAATCATTGGAATATCCTGCCCCAAATTACGAGCAATGATTTCTTCTTTTTTCACGTTGGTTACTGCCACTGGAGTTTTTCTATCGGCACGTGTTGCTGCTACCAATACTTCATCAGCCATAATGGCAGTTGTCTCCAAACTAAAGTCGATCTCCTCTGATTTTACCAAATTCACTTCTTTTTGACTCGTTTGATAACCCAAAAATGAAACCACAAAACTATAGCTTCCTTCTTTTAAATTTTGAAACTTGTAATTACCATTCGAATTAGCAACTGTTCCTAAATAAGTTCCTTTTACTGCAATTGTAGCACCCGGAAGTGCTTTTCCTGCTTTATCGGTAATTGTACCATTTACGGTCAATTGAGAGAATCCAATAAAACATACAAATTGCAATAAAATTAACACTGTAGCTCTGCGTAAAACACAGTTCATCTTTCTTGTAAACATTGTTTATAAGTTAAAACGTTAATAATATATTGCAATGAGGTTGTAATAAGATCAGGTTGGCGAAAAGTTAATTCGCAATTTCCCTACGCCGGCATTATCCGGATCAGGTTTAAAGGGTATGATCTCAGCCTGTAATTTAAGGCACCCCACTGTGATTTTGCGTCAAAGGTAATGTGAAATAATTCAAAAACAAAAAAGTCGGCAAATTGCCGACTTTAAACTAAATTCAAACTTTCAATCTTCTAACCCTATTTAATTGATTCAGGCGCGTTAACACCTAAAACATCTTTAATCGCTTTTACAAAAGTTTCTTTTGGCAAAGCTCCTTGCGCCATTGTCGGCTTCCCTTTTGCTGGAATAAACAAGAAACTAGGAATACTTTTAATGCCAAATGCTCCAGAAACCATTGGAGATTTATCTGTATCAACTTTATAAATCTGAATGTCGTTGCCATATTCTTTTTGAAGTTCCTCTAATACAGGAGCAACTCGCTTACAAGGACCACACCATGTTGCATAAAAATCAACAATTACAGGTTTATCTCCTTTAAAAGCCCATTCCTTACTATTTTCAAAATCAAACACTTTCTCTTTAAAGCTATTGTCATCCAAGTGAATAACTTCATTTGCAGCTTGGGAAAAAGCACTTAGGCTTAGCATTGTTACAAACAATACAAAAAATATCTTTTTCATCTTCTTTTCTTTAAAAAAAGGTAGATCATCAAAAAAACTACCCCTAGTTCAACTTTCTTTTCATTATTACTCTACACAAAAATGATCTTTTTTTTTTAACCATCTTTATTTTCCCTGAGCTTTAACAAAACATTAAGCTTCCAAATTGATAATCAGTAACCTTTAAATTATTTATTGACTCCAAGCACTTCTGAAAATGCCTGCTTAAATGATTCTTTTGACATAGCACCCTGCGACATTTGTGGCTGACCGTCTTTAGGAATAAATAATAAGGATGGAATACTTTGAATTCCGAACATTGAAGCCAATTCACGTTCTCTTTCAGTATCAATCTTATAGATATCCAAATTGTCGCCATACTCTTCTTTTAGCTCCTCTAAAATAGGAGCAACAGCCTTACATGGACCACACCAATCTGCATAAAAATCAACCAAACATGGTCTTTCGCCTTCAAATTTCCACTCTTTATTTTGCTCGAAATCGAATACCTTAGCTTT
>JBFFMG010000382.1:0-3095 GCA_041554215.1 Labilibaculum sp. | reverse complement strand
GTGAGGTTGGGGTTTTCGAAATCAATTTAATATTATGAAGAGTTGGCACGCCCCAGTCTGTGTTTCCAACCATGTATTGGAAGATGGCAAGTTTTGTTACTTTGCCAATAATAGTACGATCCTGATGGACTTTGGTGTCATAGCGAGTTATTTTACCATTCCTTTTAGCCATTTTTTTAAAATCCTCTATAAAGAATGCATATTTTGTGAGAGGGTTCATTTCATCTTCGCTGTCTTTGTAGGTTATCTTCACCAAACGAACTCTAAAACTTTCTGGAGTGAAAATATTGTATGCCTTGTAGATCAGGTATTCCTGAATAAGCATTTGCTCAAACTTTTCATTGCGATTCTGACAATGCGTAACAACTTTTAGTTTGTCGTTATCGTGGAAGAGAGAATAATTTGATTCTGCTTTATTAAATTTTATATTGAGTGGCGGGAATGCGCATATGCTCCGATCTTTTCTGAAATTTCCTCTTGTTTTAAGGTTTACAATCATAGTAACAATCGAATCTCCTAATAAGTAGGATAATCTTCCTTTGTGGTATTTATTTTTATCACCAACATCTTTAACTAGTGCCTTAAGGTCGGTGGTGATTGATAATTCTAATAAAGAATCGGATGCGAATAAATCTGGAGCATGATAAACAGAATCAATCATTTCCTGACCACTTGCAATCAATCTTGAGCTTCCAAGTACTACTAGGAATAATGCTAGAATAGTGTAGTTTCGAAATGTTGTTACCATCAATGAAATCTTTTAGTGATTAAGAACTTCTTTCACTTATCTCGGCATCGGTTAATATATTCGGAGTTGCTTCTTCTCTGTAGAATACAATTAACTTTATGCTTCCTTTAGCCAGATCTATTTGTCCAATATTAAATTTTGCAACCTGCATTCCTGTTCTAATTTCAAGGTCGTGAATTAGTTCTTTATGCTTGCTGGGATGAATTAAATCAATTCGGTCATAAACAATTGTTCTTCTTGCTAAGTGACGTTTCATCCATACCCGTTCCATTACCCATGTAGTTGCCATAAAAGCTGTGTTCGTGAATGCGATTTCACCAAAACTAACTTCACCTCTGGTCAAAGCATTAATAACTGATATGGTAATAACAAGAAACAGATAGGTCATTTCCCGGATTGGTATGGTATCGGTTCGATACCTAATAATTCCAAAAATTGCGAATAGTCCAAGTGCAAAACCTAATTGCAACTCAATGCTTCCCAATAAGAAACAAAGGAAGAATACAGTTGTACTTATCATGATATAAGTAAAAACGTAGGATCGTTTTCCTGTAGCTCTGAAATAAACGTAATTAATAACAAAAACGGTTACCAGTAAATTTAATATGAACCGAAGCAACAATTCAAAAAGATTATTCGAGCTTGTGATTATATCAGTAAAAAATTCCATGTCGTTTTTGTTTTATTGTAATCGTTCCTTCTCCTTATGTGCAAATATCCGATAATATTTCTGATTTTGTATAAGTAAAGCCTGGTCAATATAGTTTGGATCTCCAATGGGAACGTCCATTGCTATAAGTTTAAACGAATAGAAAGGGTATACTTTAGCAACAGGAGTGTGCCCAAAAATAATAACATTCGAATTATAAAATTCAAGTGTTTTTAGTACTTCCTGTAAGGATATGCGATCATATTTCGGTGTTCTTGATAAATATCCACGATACCATAACGGACTATTTGAATATAGGTATAGATCAACTAAGGTAGTGTCTGCTAATTCAGTGTAATTATTAAGATGGTATCTCATACCAACATTCACCTCAGTAATACTCAATTTTTTCTCTAAAAGTTCAGGAGAAATACCGCCATGTACAAATAGCTGTTCTCCAATTCGAACAAGTGTGTTTTTAGATCGTAACCATTTCCCTAAAACAGAGTGTTTATCGAAGAAATGAGAATAATGAAAATTCACATGGTGAGCGGCATGTTGATACTTGTCAATAACATATCGATCATCAAACAGCAGAGCCATCATTTCATGATTCCCCAATAGATAGTGAACCATTCCTCCTTGCTTTTTTGCTTGTATTTCCAATTGAAAGATAAACCAAAGGCATTCTGTCACCTTATCACCTCTGTCAAATACATCACCAGTAAATATGACTTGTCCATCGCCGTAGTTCCATTTGTTTGTTTTGTCAATAATATTGTTGTTGCGAAGAATTGCCAATAATGATTCAAATTCACCATGAATATCTCCAAGAACTACAATGTTATTATTGGAAGGATTTTCTCCTGATTCAGCTTTAATTTCATTTGGAATAACATAGTGCAAGCTATCATCTCCTGCAAATCCCATAAAGGATACTGTGTCTTTTATGAATCGGAAATTCTTACTTATTTTTCTGGTTCTGTTTTTAGTGCTGTCGTGAACCACATAAAAAGCCTCAACCCGAGATGATGAAATGTATCTAACATGCGGCCCTTCAACATAGCTAGCAACAAGTAAGGAGTCTTTGCAGATCGTATCCTGATTGAAGGATGCTTGCGAGTGAAAAGAAGCCAGCGTAAATAAAAGTAGAAGGGATATGTAGACCTGTTTTATCTGCATTAATTATTGAATTGTGTTATTTAGAGTGTTTAAAGATAAGATTATTTTCTATTTTAATTAAATTGAATTCATATTCTTGTTAGTTACTATATTTGGTAAGATATCCTTATTTTTGTAAAAAAAACAGCGGAATGTATACAAAAGAAGAATCGAAAGAGGCTAAGATCCAGTTTTGGGATGGATTTAAAAGATATTCAAAAGAAAAGGGAAGGAAGATGACCTCATGGGTTTTACGGGGAACTCAGATTAAAGAAGTGCAATTAAAATTCGATTTGAACGAAGATGGTGCATTTGTAATTCTTCAGGTAGATAGTAAGTTAGATTCGGTAAGGCATTCTGTTTTCGAAAGATTTGAGAAGTATAAGCCTGTAATTGTTGAAACTTGTGGTGCAGATTTAAAATGGGAGAAAGATTATTTTATTAAGGGATTTAAGGATGTAGGCATGATCTATTACCATTTGGAAGGAGCATCGATCTATCAAAAAGAAGAATGGAAAACCTATTTTGAGTTCATGT
>JBFFMG010000381.1:0-3190 GCA_041554215.1 Labilibaculum sp. | reverse complement strand
CAATAACGGCAACAAATGCGTTGGGATTCGTTTTGATAACTTTTTTGATTGCTTGTCTGCACTTTTTATCAGCGTGGTCTGTAACAGAGCAAGTATTTAGAATGTAAATATCCGCTTTCTCTGTATGCTTAATGGTTTCGAAGCCCATTTCTTTAAATGAACGGCCAATTGTTGAGGTCTCCGAAAAATTAAGTTTGCATCCCAATGTGTAGAATGCTACTTTTTTACCTTGTAACATAGTTTCTTCCCTTCTTGCTGATGATTAGCTGGATGTTGATTTTCAGCTGCTTGCTAAAATAAATGAACTATTTCAAATCGAATTTGAAATAGTTCATGATATAGAATTTATTTGGTGTGCAAATTTAGGAAAAAGAATTGTTTTTTAATCAATTAAAAGCTTATTGGCACTATATTCCTTATACAGCTGATGAATAATACCATCGGTAACTCCAATTTTTGGCACATGTATCTTTTCTGCTTTCGACCATTCCATGATACTCAGGAAAATTGTTGCCGCAGGAATAATAACATCGGCACGGTCAGGATTCATGTCGTAATTAATCATTAATTCTTCGTAGCTGTATTGTTTTAAATCATAAAAAATGCTCTTAAATTCCTGATATGTAATGTATTTTTCTTGTTTTGGAGTCGCCAACTTAACTAATCTGTTTATATTACCTCCAGACCCAATTAATTCAATTTCTTCACAACTAGGGCAAATATCCAGCAAGCATTCTTTTATTCGTACAAATTCGCCCATTGGCACACAATCGCGCAGGATTTTAATAGTTCCAACATTAAACGAGGCGGAAAACTGACAAACACCTTTGGAAAAAAGAGTCAATTCGGTACTTCCTCCACCCACATCAACGTATAAATAATTTTTGGTCGGATCCAGTTTGTCAGCAATTTTATTATCAAAAATAATACTTGCTTCTTCTTTACCGTCAATAACGTCAATTTTTATACCCGATTCGGCTTCAATTTTTTTGATGATCTCGGCACCGTTAGACGCTTCTCTCATTGCCGAAGTTGCACAAGCTCTATAGTTTACTACTTCATGAACGTCCATCAGATTACTAAATGCTTTCATTGATTTAATTAACTTTTCAGCTTTATTCTGAGAAATGAATTTATCAATAAAAGTGTCTGTTCCTAGACGAATTGGAACTCTTATTAAGGATGATTTTTTAAAGTGAGTATTGCTACCATCTTCAAGCACATTCATAAACAACAATCGGATAGCATTCGATCCGATATCTATGGCAGCAAATTTCATTATTTTCATAAGAGTATATTTAGATTTTCAGCGAGAGAAAATAAGTAAGACTAAATACTTTATTTAGCGGTATAACTTCTTTACTATAAACCGAATTGTATATTACAGAATTTGATTTAATTAATTTAAATGAAATTTTTCAGTATTGCAATAAATAGATTTATAGAAGAATACTTGCTAATTCAGCAAGATGACTTCTTTCACCTTTTAATAAGTTTACATGAGCAAAGATATCCTGTCCTTGCATTCTATCAGCCAGATATGCAATGCCATTCGATTTTTTATCCAAATAAGGAGAATCGATTTGCTCTATATCTCCAGTGAATATCATTTTTGTTCCTTCGCCCGCACGCGTAATTATTGTTTTAATTTCGTGAGGAGTTAGGTTTTGTGCTTCGTCAACGATAAAGAATGTATTGGAAAGGCTTCGTCCTCGAATGTAGGCTAAAGGAGTAATCTGTAATTTTTCATCCTTAAGTAATTCATTAATTTTAAGATATTCTTTACTGTGAACATTAAATTTATGCTTAATTACGCTCAGATTATCGAATAGAGGCTGCATGTAGGGACCAATTTTTTCATTGGCATCGCCAGGTAAATAACCTAAATCTTTGTTTGCCAATGCAACAATTGGTCTGGCAAGAAAAATCTGATCATATAGATCAATTTGTTGCAATGCAGTTGCTAAGGCAAGTAAAGTTTTTCCCGTTCCCGCTCTACCAGTTAATGCAACTAAGGAAATTTTTGGATCCAGTAGTGCATGCATGGAAAAAGTTTGCTCTGCATTTCGAGGAAAGATGCCGTAAGCATTTGGTTTTTCAACCCGGGAAATTATTTTTTCTACTGGATCAAAATGAGCAAGAGCACTTGATGAATTATTTTTTAAAATAAAATACTCATGACCTTTTATTGGTTTCTCAAGCCCAAATTCTTCTTCAGAAATACCTTCGTTTGATTTGTAAAGGGAAGTGATTTTTTCGTCGTCAAAATCTTCTAAGATCGTTATTCCCAAGCTAATTACGTCGTCAAGATCCTGAACCTGATCATTTTTATAATCTTCAGCAGGAATACCTAAGGATTTGGCTTTCATTCTAAGGTTGATATCCTTGGAGACCAGTATTACCTTTTTTTTATTTTTTTGATTGTGTAAGTATTCTGTAATTGCTAATATTCTATGATCTGGGATATTGTCATGAAACGAAGCTTTCATTTGAGCAGAAAATTCTTTACCTGTTTCAACAGAAAGTTTTCCTAATTTTTCACCCAATGGAACTCCAGCAGTGAAAAGTAAATCGCCTGATATTCTGTCCAATTCTCTACTAAATTCACGTGCGTGGTAATTAATCTGATCATTTCCTTTCTTAAACTTATCAAGTTCTTCCAAAACGGTTATTGGAATTACAACATCATTTTCTTCAAAATTATAAATCGAATTAAAGTCATGAAGAATAACGTTTGTGTCGAGTACGAAAATCTTTTTAAGTTTTGCCATAATAAATGGTGTTAGAGGTTTGTTTCGACAGACATTTATTGTCGATGTTTACTTTACTTTAATTGTAAAATTCTACTTTTTTAAATATTAAATGTTCAAAATGATATTGAATAATTTATTTCCAGAAACACATTTGTCCTTCAATTAAAATATAGTATTTAATTGTATTAATTTAGCAAAATTTGTAGGAAATTCAACCTGTTAACACAAAATTAAAGAAATTTTATTCTTCTTTGTAAAATCATCAAATTTACTAGCGTGTAAAAAATGAATTACAAAGAAACTTTAGATTATATGTTTACTAAGTTGCCTATGTATCAACGTACAGGACAGGCAGCTTATAAAGCTAATTTGGATACAACATTGGCTTTGGATGAATATTTTAATCATCCGCATAAAAAGTTTAAATCGATTCATGT
>JBFFMG010000380.1:0-3238 GCA_041554215.1 Labilibaculum sp. | reverse complement strand
TCAAAGAACCATATAAATGGGTTGAACCAGAAAAACACTGTTAACAGCTCTATAATGAACAAATCGATCCAATGACGCTCCTGAATGTGCACTTTTTCATGAGTTAATATGTCGTTGATTTCGTCCTGCTTAAAATATTCAGGATTGATAAATATGCGATTGAAAAACGAAAATGGTAAGTTAAATACCCTGTTTTCGTGAACCAGACAATCGTTAATTTTTTTAGGTTTTGATTTGCTTATTATCAGAAAGGGTTTTCGGCATTGTATTACTATTCGGATTAGTACAAGTGCCGCTCCTGCAAAGTAAATCAGATATAAAATACTTGAAATAGAAAATTGTGTTTTAATATTGATATCTGCATTATTAGTAGATATATTGTTGTTGAAAACTCCACTGAATTCGTTAAAAGTTTCTTTTGCAGATGCTTGCACCAGTACCTGATACTGAATAGGTACAAGTGCAATAACAATTGAGATGATAAGGCTAATCAGTAAAAAGTAACGGTTGGCGGTAAAGTGAGTTGAATTCCGCAATTGCAACCAATACAAGGCAAATAAAACTGCCAAACTCACCGATGCTCTAAATAAGAATTCAAAAAATGTTTCCATAACTATTCCTTTTTTTGTTGATCCCTTTTCATTTCTTTCTCGGCCTGTTTCATGATGTTTTCCAAGTCGGAAATGTCTAAATCATTTTCTTTGGCAAAAAAGCTGGCCATTTTTGGGAACGATCCGCCAAAATAATTTCCCAGTAAGGAGCTAAACTGAAATTTAGTGTATTCAGCCTTACTTATTGCAGGTGTGAACAGTTTCGTATTGCCAATTTTTCGGTTAGACACAAAACCTTTCTTTTCCAAAACACTTAGAACCGTTGCTACTGTGGTGTATGCTGGTTTCGATCCTTCAAATTGTTCCACTACATCTTTAACAACAGCTTCGCGCAATTTCCAGATAATTTGCATGATTTGTTCTTCCGCTTTTGTCAATGATTTTACATCCATAGAGTTTGTTGATTTTAATATCTACTACAAATATAGTATAAGGATTTCAAAACACTACTATATTTATAGTAAAAGTTTTATTTAAATAGTAGTACGCTCGAAATGAGCTGAGGTATTGTTGTTTATAGAAGTAGGTGAGGAAAAATGTTGATTCCATTTGATAAACGAGTTTTAGATATAGTGATTCTATGGTTTATTCTTCACAAAGATTATGACTTGTTTGTATGAATAATTAAATTTATGGATTGATTTGAATGAGCGCAATACCTAAAGTTTCGAGTATTGTGACATATTGAGATGAAAAACCAATTTAAATTTGAGGATATGTCAACAAAAGATGATGATTTAATTGTAATTTTTTCGGGAAATCCGATAGATTCGGAGATAGTAAAGGAGATCCTTACTGAGAATGGAATTGCTGTAAATGTAAAAAACGAATTAATGGGAACTATTGCTCCGTGGCATGTTTCAGCAGGTGGTATAAATCCTGTTGAACTTGAGATTTTTTATAAGGATAAGGATGAGGCTCTTCGCTTAATTAATGATTTTACCAAAGGCAATAATCCAACGGCATGAGCAAAGGAAACGAACCAATTATCGTCGAGCAAATCTTCAATAAATCGAAAGGAGAGGTTTGGAGTGCGATTACCGATCCTAACAAGATGCGCGAGTGGTTTTTCGAAAATATTCCCGATTTTATTCCCCAAGAGGGTTTCGAAACTAGGTTTAATGTAGATACCGGTGAAAGACAATTTATGCACCTATGGAAAATTACAGAGGTGATTCCATTTGAGAAAATTGTTTACGATTGGAGATATGAAAATTTAGAGGGGATAGGTATTGTTAGTTTTGAATTGTTTGAACAAAACCCGAAAACACTCTTGCGCCTTACTAATTTGGGGCTGGAAACATTCCCACCGAATATACCCGAATTTTCCCGAGAATCATGCAAAGGTGGCTGGTACTATTTTATCAATCAAAGGTTAAACGAGTTTTTGAATCAATAATGCGTCAATTCACAAAGTATTCCTGGAGTATCCTACTTGTAATCGTCTTCACTGTAATAAGTCAGATCGGAGGAATTGTATATTTCATAAGTATTGTTTTAGCTAGAAAGATTAAGTCCCAAATACCAGGGAAATTAGTTTTGGTATTTACGAGTTTGTATTTGGTAAGTACTTTTTTGATTGTTCCAACAATCTCACCATGGTTTGGTAGACAAAAAATTGATAGCAATCCATTTTTGAAGCCAGCCAGCATTATCACAGTTTTGTTAAATCGAAATTATGTGACTAGTGAAACAAATAAGTTTTTGAGTGAGGTTTCGAACCAGTTAATGTGCGACAAATCTGAAATTCAAATTCGATATCTGGATGCATGTTTTCCTTTTCTTAACGGTTTTCCATTATTACCACATCTTAGTCATAACGATGGTCATAAAATAGACTTTAGTTTGGTGTATGAGGATGAAATAGGTACAATTGTGAATAAGGGAAAATCTTTAAGCGGTTATGGTGTATTTGAAGATGCTTGTAATGATGAATTCAATCAGTGTAAAGATTGCATAGAGAAAGGCTACTTTCAATACGATTACTCAAAGTATCTGACTTTGGGAAGTATAAATTCTAATTTACGGTTTTCTGAAAGAGGCACAAAAGAATTAATTGATGCGATTTTAAATAATAAAAACCTTACCAAATTGTTTATTGAACCACATTTAAAGCATAGGTTAAATCTTGCTGATAAAAGGGTTCGATTCCATGGTTGCAGTGCAGTCAGGCACGATGATCATATTCACGTGCAAATAAATTGATAAAATAATGATAGATATTAAACGAAGCAATTCCCAAAATAATGATTTTATAAGGCTTGTTAGCTTTCTTGATGCAGATTTAGCGATACGGGATGGAGACGATCATGCCTTTTATTCTCAATTTAATAAAATAGATCATATTAAGTATGTGGTTTTGGCTTATGACGGTAGAGATGCTGTTGGTTGTGGGGCTATTAAAGAATATGAGCCGAAAATAATGGAGATAAAGCGGATGTTTGTGATACCTGAGTACAGAGGAAAGGGGGTCGCATCAAAAGTGTTAAAGGAATTGGAAAATTGGACAAGAGAATTGTTATTTGAAAAATGCATTTTGGAAACAGGAGTTAAACAACCTGAGGCAATTGGTCTTTATCAAAAGAATGGTTACCAATTTATTCCTAATTACGGACAATATGCAGGCG
>JBFFMG010000379.1:0-3251 GCA_041554215.1 Labilibaculum sp. | reverse complement strand
CCGTTGAGATGCCATTGGAAAAACCGACGGTAAATATTGTTGCCGTTTCCATATCAATTGCCATGGCTCTGGTTTTAGCCAGATATTTTTTGAAACGCTCGTCGAATTCCCAAACCCGTTTGTTTGTTGTGAAAACTGTGCCAGTATAGTATTCTCTGTTTCGATCTGAAATTACTTGCGAAACGGCTCTTTGAATACTAAAAGCTGGCAAAGCAGGAACTTCAGGAGGAAGATAGTCATTAGAGGTTCCTTCGCTTCGAATGGCAGCTATTGGCAATATCAGGTCGCCGAGTTTGTTTTTGCGTTTTAAACCTCCGCATTTGCCTAAAAAAAGAACTCCTTTGGGTTTTATAGCACTCAGTAAATCTAATATGGTTGCAGCATTCGGACTACCCATCCCAAAATTAATTATGGTAATGTTGTTTGCCGAGGCATTTGGCATTGCTTTATCTTCTCCTAGAATTTCAACATTATGCCATTCAGCAAAAAGCTCAACATAGTGATTAAAATTGGTAAGAAGTATATATGGACTAAAATCCGAGAGTTCTCGACCTGTATATCTCGTTAACCAGTTTTTTACAATTTCTTCTTTTGTTTTCATATGGGTTGGTGAATTAAATATCAGGAATAATCTTTTACCTTTATGTGCTCTTACAGCTACTTTATGGAAAACTTAAATTTACCAACTTATTCCTTTAAAATAAAATCTGAACTGCAAAGAAAACTAATTTTTGACAGTATCCGAAAGAAGTATGTGGTGTTGACTCCAGAAGAGTGGGTAAGGCAAAATTTCATTCAATATTTGGTTGATGAAAGAGGTTTTCCTGGATCTTTAATTGCAGTTGAAAAGAAAGTGGATGTTAACCTTCTTCCCCAACGAAGTGATATTGTTTTGTATAATAGCAATGCAAAACCTGTTATGATTGTTGAATGCAAATCGGTAAAGGTTAAAATAACTCAGGATGTTTTTAATCAGATTGCCCGCTACAATATGAAACTAAGAGTACCTTTTTTGGTTGTCACCAATGGTTTACAGCATTATTGTTGTCAAATGGATTATGAGAAAAAGAGTTTTAAGTTTATTCCGGAGGTGCCTCTTTATGAAAGTGTTAAAAACTTTTAGAGTTGATTTTTTGCAAGCTGTATTCATCCATCCATCCATTTTTTGAGCGAATCCAATCTTTTTTGTTGCCAATAATTTCAAATCCTTGTTTTGTAAATAGACGTAGGCTTATTTCATTTGCCCCAGTAATGTTACAATACAATTGGTGTAATTGTAAGGTGGTGAATGCATAATTACAGAAGATCCGTAAGGCTTCCGATGCGATTCCTTTATTCTGATTTTCTTTACTGTTTATTAGAATACCAACACCTGCTCTTTGATGAAAAGGGTCAAAATCAAAAAGATCGATTAAACCTACAGCAGTATTTGTATCAATTAGTTCAATTACCAAACGAAGTTGCTTGGTTTCGAAAATATCCAGATGTGACGATTCCAGATATTGCTTTAGAAGGTAAATTGAAAATGGTTTTAAAGTATGGCTTACCTCCCAGATGGTCGAATTATTCTCCCAATTGTAGAGCAGCTTTAAATCGGATGGTTCAAGAGCTCGTAAACGAATATTTTTGCCTTCCAGAATTTGCATTTTAGTGTTCATTGTACCATTTAATTTCCCGGGTGAAAGCATCAAAGTAACCTTTTTTTGTTACTGAAGATAGACTGCTTTTTGCTTTTTCTAAAGAGGGAAATTTCTGAAAAGTATATCTTGATAAACCATCATTCCCTTTATAAATACGGAGATTCTCGGTTCCTAAATTATTGAAGTAAGAAAGAGATTTAGCGTTTCGAAGAGCCATTACTTGTATGGTATAGAAGTTATCTGTTTCATTGGCATTGAAATTCAACACATGTTCTCCCGAAAGTGATTTTCTTACAAATGCATCCCAGTAACCTCTTTTAAGTACATGCCCCAAATCATGAATAGCCTCTCCCTTGCTTTTGTATACTTTATAGGTATAACGATATAATCCGTTTAAATCAGAGAATACCTTTACATCACCCAAATCGGAAAAGAAGGATAATGGTTTAGGATACCGAAGAGCCATTACTTGAATGGTATAGGTGCAATTATCAGAATATGTCATCCCAGAATAGAGCAATTGGTCATTGATTACAGTACGAACAAATGCATCCCAATATCCCATTCGGATTAATTTGTTCATTTCGGTAATTGCTGCCCTGTAGCTTGTAAATTTTTTATAGGTATATCGAGTGTACCCATCTCCACCTTGAAACGCTTTTACATTGTCCAAATTATCGAAAAACTCTGCTCCAACAGATAGCTTAAGTGCCATTATTTGAATGGTGTAATAGGTTTCACCACCTGTTTGTTCTTTAATTAAATTATCGTTCGATAAAATTCTAATTTTCGAACTTGCAAATCCTTTTGAAACAAGTTCTTTATTTGCTTTAACCGCTTTCTTGTAATCTTTAAATTTGCCGTATGTGTAATGATATTTTTTATCAGGACCGATTGTTTCTTGAACACCCGCCAATTCCTCAAAAAGTTCAGGTTGCGGAGAGTTAAAATTTCCTAAATCTAATGTAAATGCTAAATCACCAGAATCCAAGACCTCAATTTTGGAGTCTATTGAATTAGGTATTGATTTCTTAATCAATTCAGTTGGTTCTTCGATATCTATCTCTTCGTCCTTTACACTTGGTTCGGTTTTCTTAATTTCAGGAGCTAATTCAGGATCTGTTATTGTATTCACCTTTTCTTTAGGGAAAATTGTATTAACATTAATTTCCGCCTTAGGATTTTCTGTATCAATCTCAACTTCAGGAACTGTAACAGGATCTTTTATTGTGTCCACAGCTTCTTCAGGAACGGTTGTGTCCAACTCAACCTGAGGAATTACAATTGTATCTACCTCTTCAACAGATGTCACTGTATCTTTTACAACTTCAGGAATAATAAACTTTTTATCCTCAGGAATAGAATCCATAGTTGGAGGAAGTGATCCAATATCACTTAATTTACTTTCTTCAAGATCAATTAATTCCAAAGCGTTCGGATAATCAGGTTCATCCTTGGTTCTTAATGTTAAAGGAAGCAGTGTGATAACACTATGATTTTCTTTATTTGCAAATTCAAGAGGAATGTTTAAAACTGTTCGAAGGGTTCTGTATCCTTCTGCGACAATTTCGATATCGTATTTTTTACCTGCATCAACAATAAATAAGAATT
>JBFFMG010000378.1:0-3254 GCA_041554215.1 Labilibaculum sp. | reverse complement strand
CTCTTTTGGTAAAATGATTGCCAATGGAGCAACCAATATTATTCCCGATGAAGTGAAAATAGAGGGCACATTCCGAACCATGAATGAAGAATGGAGAGCTAAAGCCAAGCAATTAATTACAAACATTGCCCAATCTACGGCAACAGGAATGGGTGCAGAATGTGAAGTTGACATTCGTCATGGATATCCATTTTTGGTTAACCATGAAGAGATTACTCAGGAAGCCAAAGCTAATGCGATTGAGTTGCTTGGTGATAACAAGGTTGTAAATATGGACATTCGAATGACTACAGAAGACTTTGGCTTCTATTCTCAGAAATATCCTGTTACATTTTATCGTTTTGGAGTGCAATCGGAAAAAAATGGCTCCTTGCACACTTCAACTTTTGAAGCAAATGATGATTCTTTGCATACATCAATGAGTACAATGGCATGGTTAGCCATTTCATATTTAAGCAAATAACTGCTGAAATCTACTGAGATAGGCAATTGGACAAAACAATTCTCTTTACTTAAGTCTTAATGGATTGCATTTTTTGATTGGTAATCTTCACGGTTCATTATTTAATCTGTTTCAAAATAATATAATTCTATGTGAAATTATTTCTCCATTTAAAATATGATAGTACATTTGTGCTAGTATTAACACTAAAAAATAAATAAAATGGCTTACGTAATTAACGACGACTGTATTTCTTGCGGTTCTTGTGAAGGAGAATGTCCTGTTGAGGCAATTTCTATGGGTGATGAGCATTATGTAATTGACGCTGATCTTTGTACTGATTGTGGTACTTGCGTTGACGCTTGTCCTGTGGAAGCTATTCACGCAGAATAATCGTAATTTAGCGATATTAAAAAGCCAGTGAGATAATCACTGGCTTTTTTATTGGAATACAATTTCATCCATTTTTATATCATGTTCGTCAACCGGCACATGATCCAATACTTGAAAATCGAAACAAACACCAACTTTAAAAGCACTTAGCGATTGTAACAAGCGATCGTAATAGGCTTTTCCTCTACCCATTCGATTCTTTTCCCGATCGAAAGCAATTCCCGGTACCAGAATCAGATCAATTTCGTCCTCTTTCATAAAAACAGATCCCTTAGGCTCTGGAATGCCATAATTCTCCCCCTTAACCAGCTTATCCATGCCTTCAAAAACTTTCAAATCCAAAGTTTCACCAATAACACATGGTAGTATCACTCTTTTTTCTTTTGCCCATTTACAAATAAAATCATGAGTATGAACTTCATCTTTAATAGACCAATACAACATCACCGTTTTAGCTTGAATAAATTCGGGAAGTTGTTCCAGACTTTTCAGAATAGGCAAGCTTAATTCTTTTTTCTGCTCAAAAGAATAATTTTGCTTTATGGCTCGAATCTCCATTCGGATTCTCCCTTTCTCGTGTTCAATATTTTGCTTTAGCTCACTCATTATATATTCTTATTCATAAATATCGGTTCTTCTATCTTTAAAAATATCATTCATTGGGGTAATCATTTTATTTCTGGCCAGTTCTAAATCTATATTCGCAAATAAAATCTCCTCGAACTTACCTGCTTTTGCCAATACCTCTCCTTTCGGATTCACAATTACAGATTCGCCTGTGAATGCAAGTTCCTTTTCCTTTCCAAAACGATTTGCCGTAGCAATAAAAACTCTGTTTACCAGCGCATAAGAAGGCATTACCGATTGAGCAAATGGCAACACCAAATTTGAAGGATGAAGAATTAAATCTACACCTTGCAAAGCTAATTTACGCCAAACTTCCGGAAACATCCAATCAAAACAAACCAGCATTCCTATCTTAACCCCATCAACAATAAAAACAGGTAATCCAGCATTTCCCTTTTCGAAAATATTTTTTTCATTCATAAACAAATGAAGTTTCCGATAAGTTCCAACAACTCCATTTTTATTCATTAAAATAGCCGAATTGTATAGCTTATTGCCTTCCTTCTCCGAAAATCCAGTGGCAAGGGTAAAATTGTACTGCAAGCAAGATGTTTTAATAAAATCAAGAAAAACACTCTCTTTTATAGTTTCCGATAACTCAAAAGCTTGTTTTCTTGAATCAAAATTATAACCCGTATTGGCCAATTCAGGCAAAACGACCAAATCAGCTTCTCTTACTTTATAAAACAACTCCTTTAAGCATTCAATAGTAGATTTTAAATCACCAAAGGCAGGCGCAAACTGAATCAAAGCTATTTTCATCTATTTATAATTTTCATACAGCTGTTAGATGGAACTTACCTTGATTCAATAATCATGCTCATGTGTGAGTTAATAATTATTCAATCATGGACGTTTCATTTCTTTTATAATTAAGGCTGATATGCTGATTCCCTCAAAAGGGTAGCATAATCATTTTCATGCATCAATTGAGCAATACTATATTTAGGGTGTTTTGCCATATACTCTTTCACAATTTGCCAACCAATCCAAATGCCGGTTCGGGAAGGTGATTCCTGTGGCATTCCCGGTGTAAATGGCCCATCATTAATGTATTTAATTACTGTGCGGTAATCGGTAGTAAACAAATGTTTTTGTTCAATAATATATCCCCACATTAATTCATCATTCGCCTCACACCAGTCCAGTTCTTCCTGTGTATATTTCATCACATCAGCTTCCCTCTTATCAGGCATCATAGTCTGCACAAAGTATCTAATCTTTCCCTGATAAATCATATTACTAATCAAATCATCCTTAATGGGTTGAAAAGGAAATTCGGTTAAGGCATAGGCTAGAACAACATCTTGAGCAATTCTTTCCGGGATCATGTTATCTCGGGCATACATTGGTGATCCTAAATAAGAATAAAACTTACAATCTTTCCCTAAATATTTATCCAAACTTATTCCCACTAAATTTTGTGCTACAACAATAGACTGATTAAAGCCTGAAATCTGCGAATAAAAATTCGGAATCTTTTTTTCGGGAAAATAGTACTTCGTGTATTTAAAAGCGTTTACCAACTCCCTCTCTTCATTCTCTAAAGTTGGAAATTTTTCGGCAACACTATCGGCAACCTGTCTCATCGTTGAATCGGACAAAAATTGATTCAAATATTCCATATAGTTAGGATCGTTGGAATCGCCCAAACCTATTACTTTATTACTATACAATGGTAAAACTTCCAAATATCTCTGTCGCACTAAATTTAAATCAGAATCCGTTTTAATGGCGAAAAGCTCTTGTTCAAATCTTTGAATTTTCACATCCAATTTAATATCCGAAACAT
>JBFFMG010000377.1:0-3260 GCA_041554215.1 Labilibaculum sp. | reverse complement strand
TAGACAGTTTGAAAGCCCCGGGGATACATCAATGTATACCCAACAAAAGATAATGCCTTCAAAGCTCTACATCACGCTTAAATAAGTAAATGCTCTATGTAGCTTTAAAATAATAGAGTGATATAATTAATTTTTCATAGAAATGAATATATAAAATTATCATATTATGCCCTCCTGTTATTAAGTGATTTTATTCAATTTGTGGTCATAACCGAACCAAATTTGTATATTGATAATATCACTTGGATAATAATATTATCATTTATGAATCTTTACAGCACAAACATATTAGCATCAATTACAAACGAAATAAAGCAATACAGCCTATCAAACAAGGGCAAAACACCTACTTACATTATCATAAACGAAGCTGATTCTGTTGGCTTATTAAACGAAATGCACAAGGCTAAAATGATTCCTGATGTGAAAAACCCAAAAAAGTTACAAATACAGGGATTGCGGGTGATTCGGACTAACGATATTCCTGAAGGATATTTTGATGTAACAGGGGCATGACACTTTTAAAAGATAACCCCACTACGCCCAGTCTAAATCCTGCTATTTCCCTTTGTTCATGCAGATTTGGGCGCATGGTTTTATGGTTTCTATAAAACTTTTAATTTGAAAATATATATTTGATTATTATCAGGAGAAAAAGACTTCAGGTAAAGCTGTATTATTTCCCCAATTTCAATATTCTTCTGGCACCTTGAATAACAAGGATGAATACGATGGTACCTACAATTAAGTCAGGCATGCCTGAATTTAGCCAATTGACCAGAAGTCCAGCAATGATAACTCCAAGGTTGATTATAACATCATTGGAAGTAAAAATCATACTTGCTTTCATGTGTGCTTCATTCAGACTTTTAGATTTCTGCAGCAGATAAAGACACAATGCATTTGCAAATAATGCCAGAACAGATACCACAATCATAGTAGAAAAATCAGGAAGTTGCTCTGCTCCTAAAAACCTTCTTAGAACTTCAATAAATCCTATAATGGCAAGGGTAATCTGAAAATAACCTGCAAGTTTTGCAATACTCTTCTTCCTGGAGACAGTCCCACCAACGGCTAACAGGCTAATTCCATACACGAAAGAGTCAGCAAGCATATCCAGACTATCAGCCACTAATCCCATGGATTTTGAAATCAGCCCTGTTGTCATTTCGATAATAAAAAATGCAAAGTTGATTGCCAAAACAGCCCACAGTAGTTTTCTCTGATTAGTATGTTCCTTAAAATTAATCTGGTCTGTTTCTTCAGTGGATAATCTCTTTCCTCCTAAGTTAAGTTCTATGATGGAATTCTCTATTTTTTCCGTTTGACCATCGTGAAAAACTGTCAACTTCCTACCAGGGATATCAAAATCAAGATTCTTAATACTGGCGATTGCATCCAGTTTTATACGAATCAAATTTTCCTCAGAAGGACAATCCATTTTGGTAATCTTAAAGACAGTTTTATCCATTTTAAGATGTATGTTGTTTGTCGTTAAAATACAAAATAACCATAAATATATAAATATTATTTTCTGTAATTCCTACACCCATACGCCCAATCTCTTTACTGGCATGGCTTAGAGGTGGGTTTTAGTTGGGTGTAGTGGTTTTAACTTCCTTAAATGTACTTTCATCTTATAATCTTTGGGTTAAATTATAAGATTGGTGACACATACCAAAGGAAACGTTTATGGTTTTTGACAGGGGGTGTTGTCTAAAAATAAATATGTTTATGGATGTCAATATGTTTCACATCAGATAATAGTTGAACCTTTTTGATCTATAAATAAAACCAATATATCTTTCGTTTCGCTATCTATTATAATATCAAACAATAATCAAAAATTGGCTGTATAGCTTATCTAACCGTCTAACTTTTTGTTGCATATCCAGTAAGTAATTTGTATCTTTTTTGAATGTATGGTTTGAAATAATGATGCATATGATTTAATTCTATTGTAAAGAAAATTTGTTTTTCAATATAAACCAACTATTGAATGTATCGATTTTGGAATTTTCTATGCAAAAACCATTTCTGAAATTTTATACAACAGCTCAAATCATATGCTTGCGAAATCGCGGGGATAAAATCTACTATTTGGACAATTTAGAATATTGGAACAATAAATTTTTGGAACAGTTTTCTACAATCCATATTCCTTCAAAATAAATTTGCTTTGGTCGAGCAGGGGCAGCATCATTTCCACAAACTCACTTTCGTTATCCGGAATACTCTCCAAATCTTCACGCAGCATTGGCAGGTAAACGGTTTCCATCTCCGGTAATTTCATTTGACCTGAAGCCAGAGCTTCTTCAATAATATCAATGGCGGTCAGCGCGCCGTTTTTGGCATTTGCCACATACGAATCGCCTTTCACCAATTCCTTTGAAATGCGAATAACATTTTCAGGTGAAAGAATTAAGGCCTGTGGATCGGTGTAAACATCGGAATTGATTAACAGCTGCTGAAACATTTGCGGATACGAGTGCCCCAGTTTTAAAGCTTCGTTTGAAATTCTTACGTCATATTCAAGTTGTTCAAGATATGCAGTCGGAGCCATTCCCGATAGCAATTTAATATTTTGAACCGACTCGTTACTCCATAAATCGGTACAGGCAAATGAAATATTTCCAAGCGGACTAAAGTGAGCGCACGCAGCCGTTTTTCCTTCCATTGAAATTGGAATTCCGGTAATTGCTTTTAAGAAAGGACCTTCGTAACCACAATCTTTGTCGGGGCCAACCGCACCTTCTTCCATTGCCACAATTGAACGGACAACTGAAATAATCCGAACCAGTGCTGCAAAAACCCTGGGGATGTATTTTTTTTCGGCCAGCACCATCGCTGTGTTTGCAAATCCACAGGCAGAATCACCGGCTGCAATTTTTCCATGTTTGTTTGCCAGTGCTGTAATTTTTTTCCAAAGAAACTGCATGTCGCGTACCCCAAGTACCGACAATGCAAACATCAAACCCTTAATGTCGCATTGCATTAAAGCATCATCCGACACTTCTTTTCCACCTGTGCTTTCAATAGATAGTAAATCACCACCTGCTATCATTCCCTTCTCAAAAAGTTCCATCATCGGTTCAAGGTAATTTGAAGTTCTTTGAAATGCAGGTCTTTCAAATTCACGAAGGTCATTGGGTGTTAACCTGATTTCAGATGCTAAACCATGGTTCTGGTAGTATTTTTCGCAAATTTCATTCATTATTTTTACGATTTCAATACCAATTGACGGTGTTTTTGTCATTTCC
>JBFFMG010000376.1:0-3286 GCA_041554215.1 Labilibaculum sp. | reverse complement strand
TCCGGAACAGTTATTCCCATATGAGAAAGTCTGTCGGGTTTTATCCAAATTCTCATGGAATAATCTGAAGCACCAATAACATTCACCCGGCCAATTCCTTTAATTCGGGCCAGCTGATCCTTGATGTTTATTAAGGCATAATTTCCCAGAAAATCCTGATCATATCTTCCGTCGGAAGTAAGCGTAATTAACATCAAGATATTTGGTAATGATTTTTCTGTAGTTACGCCCATTTTTTTAACCGCTTCGGGTAATTTAGCTGTCGCCGCAGAAACCCTGTTTTGAGTTAAAACAGTATTCATATCCGGATCAGTACCCACATCAAATGATACATCAATTGACATGGTCCCGTCATTGGCATTGGTTGATTTCATATAAATCATATTATCAACCCCGTTTATTTGCTGTTCGAGTGGAGTTGCCACTGATTCTTCAACGTTTGTAGCATTTGCCCCTGTGTAATTTGCTCTTACCTGAACAATGGGTGGGGTGAGATTTGGGTATTGCTCAATTGGCAATCCCAGCATAAATACAGTACCAACAATTACAATAACGATGGCAATTACCATTGCAACAATGGGTCTGTGAACAAAAAAGTTACCTTTACTTTCTGCCATAATCGTATATTTATAATTGGGTATTTTGACTTTCGAATTCAATTGGAGAAGGAGAAATTTCCATTCCTGTGCTAACTTTTTGAAGCGCATCAATAACAACTAAATCATTGCCCGATAGACCTTCATTAATCAACCAATAATCGCCAATTTTTTCTCCGGGTTCAATCTGACGCGATTCAACAATATTATTATCATTGACCACATAAACTGAATACTTTCCCTGAAGCTCCATTATACAGCGCTGTGGTATTAAAAGTGCATCTTTTCTTACTTCTTTTTCAACTTTGACTTTGGCATATAATCCGGGGCGCAAAATTAAATTGGGATTTGGAAAATCACCCTGAATCAGAATAGAACCCGTAGTTGCATCAACTCCTCTATCAATAAAATCAACTTTTCCTTTATGTTCATATATACTTCCATCAGAAAGAATCAATTCAAGGGTGCCTTCTTCTGAACGTTCAATTCTTTCTTCCGGTTGCAAATGCTCATCTTCTTTTCTTTTGCTTATCTCTCTGAAAATTTCAAGGTATTCTGATTCGATTAAGAAAAATGTAACTTTTACATGGTTGGTTTCGGAAACTACATTTAAAATTACAGGATTTGGATCTCTACCAACAAAATCGCCTACTTTAGCGTAAGTTTTTCCTATAATACCTGTTAATGGTGAATATATTTTTGTATATCCAAATTCGATTTCCGCAGATCTTAAATTTGATTTTGCGGCCTCAAGAGAAGACAGCGCAGCATCATATTGAGCCTGTTTTGCATCCAGATCGCTTTTGCTTACGGCATTTTTTTCGGCGAGTGGTTTATATCTGTCCAAATCGCTTTTTGCTTTAGCCAGCATTGTTTCTGCTTCTGCAACCCGGCTTTTTTGTGCATTAACTTTTGCCTCCTGTGGTTTTTGATCGATTGAATATAATAACTGACCCTTATTTACTCTGAAACCTTCGTCAAAATGAATTCCTTCCAGAAATCCTTCAACCCTTGCTCTGATAGGAATATCTTTTTCTCCATAAACTTCACCTACAAATTCCTGATGCAATGGAACATCTTTTTGAAGTACCTTAACAACACTAATTTCCTGGATAGGTGCCTGTGATTGTTTTTTTTCAGAGCAACTTGTAAATGCCACAATAAGAATGAGCATAACGCTGAATATGCGATTGACTGATGTAATGTTATTCATTTTTTAAAATTTGATGATTGACGTAATATACAACTTTTAACGATTTGCGTAAACATTGTGTTTACTTCAAACAATAAAAGTATTCAATTTTTTTAATGATTCTATGGCTTTTGGATGGAAGTTATTACTCTCTTTTATAAATTTCAATATATAGAAAATAAACAAAAAGCAAGTAGGATTGAATTATTTGCACTTTTCATGAAGAACTCGGTATTTTTCATTTTTGTAGTTTGATTTGTATGTTCTGCATTCGCTTAATGCTTTTAACATGTTACATTGGTTTCCATAATAATGATTAATCATTCAGTTAACCATGATAAACTTACCAGCTATCAGTGTAAACATAAAAATTAGCTATTTGTTTTGTTCCTTGTTTAGCTGATAATTCCAAATATCCCTTGCATAATCTGATATCGAGCGATCGGACGAAAATTTACCTGACCTTGCTGCATTCAGTATCGACATGCGTGTCCAGTTCTCTTTATCAATATATGCTTCACCTACTTTTGCCTGGCAATCAATATAAGATTGAAAATCTGCCATTACCATATATTCATCACTCCAAAGTAAATTTTCAACCAGAGGTCTGAAAAGGTTGGTGTCGCCATCTGAAAAATATCCACTTGAAATTTGGTCGATTGCTCTGTGCAGTAAATGATTGTTTTCGTAATATTCACGAGGTCTGTATCCTTTGCTTTTTTTTGCTATTGTCTCTTCTACATTCATGCCAAACAGGAAAAAATTCTCTTCACCCACTTCCTCTCGTATTTCCACATTGGCTCCATCCAGAGTTCCTATGGTGAGTGCTCCGTTCATTGTAAATTTCATGTTGCCTGTTCCTGATGCTTCTTTTCCCGCCATTGAAATTTGTTCCGACAAGTCGGCTGCGGGGTAGGTGAAATGGCCAATCTGCACATTAAAGTTAGGAAGAAAAACTACTTTTAGTTGGTTATTTATTTCCGGATCGTTATTAATAACATTCCCAACTGAATTAATCAGTTTAATTATCAGTTTAGCCATAAAATAACCCGGTGCTGCTTTTCCCCCAAAAAGAAATACTCTTGGTGAAATTTTCTTTTCAGGATTATCTTTTAGTTGATTATATAAGGTAATAATGTGCAGTACATTCAAATGTTGGCGTTTGTATTCATGGATTCGTTTAACCTGGATATCAAACATAGCATCTGTGCTTATTTCGATGCCTGTAGATTTTTTAACCCAATTGGCCAGTACTGTTTTATTTTTTGTTTTTACTTTTTGCCAAGCTGTCCGGAATAATTTTTTATCTGCCAGTCTTTCTATTTTACCTATTTCATTCTCGTAGATATTCATATTATAGGGTGTAAAAATAGCTTCTGGTTTTGCTGTAGGGTCTGGTGGATCTGGGTAAGCAACAAAAGTACCCTTAGTTAAAAGATCTGATACATCTTTATTAAGCTCTCCTGTTATAGGTAGGCCATTTGCGTGTTGGAATTTT
>JBFFMG010000375.1:0-3303 GCA_041554215.1 Labilibaculum sp. | reverse complement strand
AGGTCCCATTCCCTGTCCTACTTCTTTTACAATAATGGGAAAATCCACCTCATCGAGTAAGTATTCCAAACTTTCTATGGGTGATTGCTTTATTCGATCTCCTTCGGGCTGCAACCATTCCTGCATTGGATTAACATGAATTATCAATCCATCCGCTCGTAAGCGACCAACCAATCGAATAATTTTACTGATTTTTTTCTTTCGAATTAATTCTTCGAGCTGACAGATTCCCAAGTTTGCGTATAGTGGCAAATCATCACCAATGATTGAACGAACATCAAAATCAGAGAAATACTCATCACTTTCCAAAAGTGAACGACACGAACCAAGTCCCATCCCCATTCCAAATTCTGCGCAAGCACGAGCCAAATTTTTGTTGATTTTGCCTGCCAATTCTGTTCCTCCAGTCATGCTGGAAACCCATATTGGAGTTTGCATATCCTTCCCCAAGAAAGTAAACGTTGTATCATCAGCCTTAGGATGAGAACTAAGCAAAGGCTCGTAATAGAATCGCTCATCAATTAAAGCATTCTTCATTTGAGAGCGAAAAGTCAATTCAATGTGATCTTTTTTTCTGTCTGTCATATTTAAAAATTAACAACCTATATGTCTCGAAATCACCAATCTAAGAATTTCTGATGTTCCTTCGCCTATCTGCAATATTCGTTGATCGCGATAAAACCGTTCCACTTCCGAATTCTTAATTAATCCGTACGCACCATGAATCTGAACAGTTTCGTTAGCTACTTCCTGTGCCACTTCAGAACAAAATAACTTAGCCATTGCAGCTTCTTTTCCAAATGAATGTCCATTATCCTTCAACCAGCATGCATGGTATAATAAGTGACGGGCAGCTTCAATTTTCGTAGCCATATCGGCTAATTTAAAACCAATTGCCTGAAATTTTGAAATTGCTTTGCCAAACTGCTCTATTTTTTTTGAGTAAGATAAAGCCATTTCATATGCACCCTGTGCCAAGCCTAATCCCATGGCTGCTATCGTTAATCGACCAGAATCCAAAGTTTGAAGCATAATTTTTGCACCATCACCCAAATTACCTAACAAATTCTCCCTTGAAACTTTACAATTCTCAAAAGTCAACTGAGCCGTATCCGAGGCTCTCCACATCATTTTCCCTTTTAATGGCTCCGCATTAAATCCATCAGTAATTCGTTCTACTAATATAGCAGATAATTCCTTTTTTCCATTATTATTGGCCGTTACAACTTGTAAAGTCACACCTAAAGATAAATCAGAAGATGCATTTGAAATAAACTTCTTACTTCCATTAATCAACCAATCCTCCCCTTGCAAAATACCTTTAGACTCTGTGCCCATTGAATCTGAACCTGCATTTTCTTCAGTCAAGCCAAATGCCCAAACATTTTCACCACTTGTTAGTTTAGGAAGATATTTTTGTTTTTGTTCTTCTGTACCAAAATAATAAATTGGGCCAATTCCTAAAGAATTATGGGCAGCCAATGTAGATGCCTGAGAAGCATCTACTTTTGCAATTTCCTCAACCGCTATTAACAAGGAAAGGTAATCTTTTCCTTGTCCGCCATACTCCTTGGGTAAATAAAGACCGAATAATCCCAAATCTCCCATTCTTTGAGTCAGATGAGAACTAAACTTTTCTTCTTCATCCAATTTAAAAGCCAAAGGTTTTACTTCTTTTTGGGCAAATCCCCTTACTTTTTTTCTGATTTCTTCGTGTTCTAATGTTATGTATGAACTCATGATTATTTATTCTGTTACACAATTAAGATATGCAAGTCTTTAATTAGAGCGCAAACCTAATTAAAAAGTTCATTTTTTCGAAATTATTTAGAATCATTTTTAATAATGCATTCTCTATAAAATATTGCTCGTCAACTCACAAATCACCACAAACACCTTATTATCAATACACTTAATAGAATCTGAAGTTTATTACCACTAAAACACATCAAACTTGGCACACTTGACACTTGTTATTAACATATTCATGTAGTAAATTTACTTTTACGTTAAAAATAAACAAAATGGAATTAGAACTTTGGCATATTTGGTTACTATTGGCTGTCGGTCTTTTCGTAATTGAAATCTTCACCTCAACATTTGTATCTGCCTGTATTGGAATATCTTCCCTAGCAACTGGGATTATTGCCTATTTGAATTTCACTATTCCGGTACAATTACTTGTGTTTACAGGACTCTTGGCACTTGGCTTGCTTATTATTAAACCATATATTAAAAGGCACTCTATAAGTAATAAATACCAACCAAATAACGACTACAAGAATTTGATAGGAAAAGAAACCATTGTAATGGAAGAAATTAACCTTGAAAAAAATATGGGCAAAATAGTTCTTTCAGGATCAACATGGAAGGCCAAATCTCAGTTTGGAGAAATAATTCCTAAAGATTCATTCGTTAAAGTTTTAAACATAGACTACTCAATTATAACAGTTAAATCAATCTGATAAAAGAATACATACCCTAAAAGGTTGGATGTTCGCATCCAGCCTTTTTTTTTATTTTGCGGCTTTCCGAATAATGAGTACTTTATCCCGCTTAAAACAATTCATAATCAGTCACTACTTCATGGAAAAAGGATTTCTTTTTAAAGATGTGTACAACAATCAGTTAGTTGGCAATATGGCTTCAAATATCGTAAGATCATGGGGCGAATTCAACACGTCTTCATTTGTTAATTCTATTGTATCGAAGCTTAAACCACTTAGTTTATCGGAACGGTCTCAACTTATTTGCACCGAATTACACCATCATCTTCCTAAAAATTATTCTAAGGCATTAAAAATCCTTTTAAATTCATTTAATCCAGAAATGAAAACAAGTGATGTAAAAGGATTTGAAGGCTTCTACTACATGCCAATTGCCAATTATATATCTCAATATGGATTAGAAAAAGAAAACTTTCATCTTTCAATAAATGCAATAATTGAAATAACAAAAAGATTTACAGCTGAGTTTACCATTCGTCCATTTATCAGAAAATATCCAAAAGAAACCTTCCAATATCTTCACCAATGGACAAATAACGAGAATATACATGTTCGTAGGTTAGTATCAGAAGGAACCCGGCCAAAATTACCGTGGGCATCACCACTAACAGAATTTCAGAACGATCCTTCCCCCGTATTAGAGCTATTAGAAAAATTAAAGGAAGATGATGAACTCTATGTTCAAAGATCTGTCGCCAACAATTTAAATGATATTGCGAAAGATCATCCTGATCTGGTTGCTGAACTCTTATCCCAATGGAATAAAATAAATAATAAAGGCACTCAATGGATTATT